>JAIOYR010000007.1 GCA_021740995.1 Taibaiella sp. | reverse complement strand
GCCACAACACCATTTACAGCTGGCTTGAAAGAACCACCGCCACCACCACCACTCACTATTGGCTTGTTAGCTTTGTTAAAGGCAGCCATCAGGATTGATGCTTCTACCTTATCGCCTTCAAGCGCATAACTTGTTTTCGGTACGGCAACCGCACCAATGGTATCAAATTTGATATCCTTTAAGTGAGCTTCTTCAAAAAGACGGTTGATAACCAGTGACTGACTGCTACGTACGTCATTCTGAAATTTGGAGAAAAGCGCCATTGCTGCTATTGCCGGCATGTGTTCGAAATTCTCAATACCCCAGTCTCCCTTAGGATTGTGGTCGTTCTTTTTAGCCGGAGTAATGTTAAGTGGCATTGTCTTACTAATCATACTGGTACCCTCTTCGGCACCCACCTGTTGTAGCAAAAAAGCCCTCAACTCCAGCATACGATCCTTCAGGGTATCTGCACCGTGTTTTTCGCAAAGAAGCAAAGTAGTAGCGTCAATGTTATCCATTTTCTCAGGCGCTGTACTATCCTTAGGATCGTAACCACCTGCTTCCATGATTATCCGGCGCTTCCATTGCTCCAGAAATTTCACTAAATCATCAGATCTTTTTACTACTTCATCTGCACGCTCTCTGAAAGGGCGCACCTTCTCGGCCTGGCCTGGCGCCTTCTCGTTCTCTAAAATAGCTGCATACACTTCATCAGTCTTTTGCTCAATCGATCTGTTTGACCGGTCAATACTGCTACTCAACGTCTTGAATGCGTTAAGGATTTCGTTTGATACATTTAGGGCCAGCAGGGCTGTCAACACCAGATACATCAGGTTGATCATTATCTGCCGCGGCTCTTTAGGTATAGACATTCTTTATCTTTTACTATTAGTTAGTAATGTATTTTATTTCGCCTCTATTATATTAACGTCCCTGCATCGCAGACAGCATATTTCCATATATCTGATTCAGTGACGTAAGATTCTTAGACAGCAATGCTATCTGATCTTTAGTATTTGTAGCATCCTTCGCACTGTTTGCCATAGCATCAGAAGCGTTTACAAGATTGCTGTAGAACTTGTTCATTGCTTTCAGGTGATTGTTGGCATCTGTAAGTTCTACTTCATATATCTGGTTCAATGTACCCAGATTTTTAGACAATGTCTTAACCTGAGCATGAAACTTCACAGTATCATCAGCAGCAGCGTTGAAAGAACCCATAGTCTGTGTTGCGCCCAGGAACGTATCTTTCATCTTACCCAAAGCGTCAGCCGCATCACGTGCACCTTTAGAATAAGTGTTAGTAGCAGCAGTAACATCAGTGATATCCTTCATCTGGTCTACTGTAGTACCAAATTTCTGGAAACTATCTCCCAAACGTTTGATGGTTGCAGGATTAATAGACGCTTCTTCCATCATTTTATCGAGCGACTTAGACGCTGATTCTTTTTTCAGGTGTGCATCTTTACCATATTTTTCATGTGCTTCCACGTGTGGATTCTTGGTAATGTCCGGATAAAAACGCTCCCAATAGTAATCTGCATGAGGTGGGAGCAGGCCAAGCATCGCAAAGATAAACGCTTCTACAAGCATCCCTACCGTAAGCATGACACCACCACCGGGCCAGTGCTGTATTTTGAAAAGCGCACCCATCAATACCACAGAGGCGCCCAAACCGATGATCAGATTTTTAATGTATTTTCCCTTGTCGGTTTCAAAAAATAACGTAATTGAATTCATTTTTTATCCGGTTTTTTCTTTCAGTTAATGTATAAAGATTTTTGTAGTAGTTTTATTTCAATTGTGCTTATCTTACAGGGCGTCTGTTGCTCAATGCAGGCACAACTTCCTGATAAACGCAACGGAATCCAATATATGATTTAGAAGTGTCCTCAAATTCAAAGTCCCTTGTGCTTACCTGCAAGTAGTAGGAAACATCGCGCCAGCTACCACCACGTACCACTTTACGCTTCATATACATTGGATCAGTATCTTTTGCATTATATGCCACATTAGGATTGATGTCAGCCATGTGGTTGTATGCACTACCGAAGTAAGTAGAGTTTGTCCACTCAGATACGTTTCCTGACATATTTTTCAGACCATAATCATTGGCATTGTATTTATCAACGGGCACTGTGTATAGGCCACCATCTGCTGCATAATTGCCACGCAATGGTTTGAAGTTAGCAAGATAACATCCTTTCTTGTTGATGATATAAGGTCCGCCCCATGGATATGGAGACTGGTTGCGGCCACCACGTGCAGCGTATTCCCACTCCTGCTCTGATGGCAACCTGAAACGGCTCTCTGTGTACTGCCTTGTTTTGCTCCGCTCAGATACCCAAATATTTGTTCTCCAATCACAAAATGCAACAGCTTGTTTCCAGTTTACACCTACCACAGGGTATCTGTTGAAACCTGTAAACCAAAAATATTGCATTGCTATCGGCTCATTGAATGCATAGTTGAACTGGCGCATCCATACAGTAGTATCGGGATAAGCAGGCACATCATGCTGGTAATTGTATTTGCTGCGCGATTCGGTAGGATGCTGAACTGAGCCAGCATAATCGAACGTACGGTAAGTGTACACAAGTTTCGATGCGTCTATCTCTTTACGTCCCCAGCCCGATTGCTCAGCAGGAACATACATAGATGCTAGCTGATCCTGTAGTTCAGGGTCTTTCCAGTTAATACGTTTATAATCAACGCGCTGAGTGCCATCCGGGTTGTCTTTAAAGTTCCCGAGAATGGTATTTGCTATCGAATCCCGCACCCAGTTGGTGTACTGGCGGTATTCCTGATTAGAAATTTCTGTAGCGTCCATGTAAAAGCCTACCATCTGCACAGTGTGTATGGTAGCGTCGTTACGACCGCGGATATCCTCGTCACTAGCGCCCATCTTAAAAGAACCAGAAGGAACAAACATCATGCCTATCGGCTCTGGTGCTCTATAATTCATTCGTGTCTGATCACCTACAAGCTGGCCGTTAGAGCCCGGATTTCCACAGCTTGCAGCAAGCGCTAACAATGCTAAAGCCGAGACCTTCAGGGAAGTTTTTTTCATACTACTATCTATTGTTTTTGCAATTTTTGCAACTAATAATTTACGCCCTCTGCTACCCTCTGCACAAAACCGATGCACAATATTCAAAGTTTTTTTGAAAAATACAAGTTTCGGGAAAAAAATGTTAATTATTCAAACCCTTAAATAATTTGAAATAATATTATTTTGTAACATTATTTTCTACCCGTTAATTTGGTTAAACGCTTCACTAACGCTGTTTACAGGTGATAAGCATGCCTGTTCCGAGCAAACAAATATATACAAATTACCGTTAAAAAATTTTTTTTCGAGAATCGGCAAATTAAATATTTCTTTTCCACAAGTGAGCAAATATGCTTGTGGCACGCATTTTGCCCTTATTTCCTTTATGGCTTGTGCAGCATCAATCCCGCTAAATACTACCGTTTTCATACCATGATATTTTCTTTGCAACAACAAGCCCCAATATGCAAACGAATATGCGTAACGAACAGCTGTGCTACCCATAGCACTTATCATTGTTCCGGACTGCTCTATCCAGGCGGTATTTTCTGTGCACATGCCACATAGCCACAGGTTGTGGGCCATCACCGCATTGGCTGATGGTGTAGCGCCGTCATACAGGTCTACTTTGCGCACAGGTATATCCTTCTGAGATGCGGGCGTGAAATAGAAAAACCCATCTTCCCTCCCAAAGTCTTTTACAACAACTTCAGTGAGTGCTGTAGCTGTTACCAGCCACTCATTCGCCCCCGATACTGATGCCAGCTGCAGTAATGCCTGTATCAGGTATGCATAATCGTCGAGCTTGGCGGGTATCTTGGCTACCCCTTTCTTCCAGGTATGCAGCAGTGTTCCGCCTATGTCAAACGACGCCAACATCCATTGTGCATGCGCTACTGCTTTTTGTGTATAGGTACTATTGCCAAGAGTAGCTCCCGCCTTGCTAAGTGCCATGTTCATCAATGCATTCCATGACAGCAAACTCTTATCATCAGTAAGCGGTCTTATACGCAGACTGCGGGCACCAAACAGATTGCTTTCTACTTCGGTGACTATTGCCTGAATTTCGGCTTCTGTCACTTGCTTTTCCGCTGCTATATCACTCATGCTGCGGGCTATATGCAGTATATTGGTTCCTTCCCAGTTGCCTGCAGGCAGCACCCCGAAATGCAGGGCAGCTATACCAGTAGTATCGCCCGAATGAGCCATCCACTCATCCCAGGTCCATGTGTAGCACTTGCCCTCCTCACCCTCACTATCGGCATCCAGAGCACAATAGTATCCACCTGTTTCATCTTTAAGTTCGCGCTCGGCAAATGCTATGGTTTCTTCGATAATCTTCTTGTAGTGCTGGCTGCCCGTAATCGTATACGCATCGCACAACGACAGTATAATCAGGGCATTGTCATACAGCATCTTCTCGAAGTGTGGGGCAAGCCATTCACGGTCAGTAGAATAGCGTGCAAAGCCACCACCAAGCTGGTCATATATGCCACCGGCTATCATGGCATCAAGGCTAAGCAAAGCCTGCGTGAGTGCCGCTTCTTCTCCGGTATAATGATAGTACTCCAGCAGGTAACTGATAGCCATGGTACCGGGAAATTTTGGCGCATTACCAAACCCTCCTTTTTCTTTATCGGCCTGAGCCAGCAGACTATCTGTTATTTTGCGGCACAGGTCACTATCTACCGTACCCGCAGCAGCCGGCATCACGCGCATAGATGCCTGACGCAAGTGTTGCAACATCTGTGTTGCCTGCAGGTTTACTTCTTCCTGCTGATTGCTCCAAATATCACTCATACGCTGCAATACCTGCAACCATGACGGGCGGCTGTATGCCGGGCGCGGCGGGTAATAAGTGCCTCCGTAAAACGGTGCCCGCTCAGGCGTTACAAACACATTGAGTGGCCAGCCGCCACTGCCTCCTATTGCCTGCACAGCATCCATATACAGATGGTCTACATCAGGATGCTCCTCGCGGTCTACCTTGATGCACACAAAATGCTCATTCATAAATGCAGCCACCTCATCATCTTCAAAACTCTCCCGCTCCATCACATGACACCAATGACAGGCCGCATATCCAATACTCACCAATACTGGCTTATGCTCTGTTGCCGCCACCTTAAATGCCTCATCACCCCACGGATACCAGTTCACCGGATTATGTGCATGTTGTAGTAAATATGGGCTTTGTTCGCCTTGCAGTCTGTTTGCCATGCAGCAAAGGTAATGCTGCGGCTACAATATGCCGCAGGAATAGTAAATAGTTCGGTTCTCCAAAATCAGAATTAGCGATACAAAGGGCTTTTATAAAATGAATGACCACCTTTTCCCTTATATATTTTATCATTCCTTACTTTTGTCCCATGAATCTCATCGCTCCTTCGCACATAGCCAACTATATAGGTGGTTCTTTACAGGCTCCGCTCAATGGCAAATACATGCCCAATACCAACCCTGCTACAGGCGAGGTATATAGCCACACGCCCGATAGTGATATACAGGATGTGGAAGAAGCTACGGGTGCTGCGACTGCAGCCTTCGCTGCATGGAGCACTACTCCGGCAGAGGAGCGCTTCAGGATTCTAAACCGAATAGCAGAGCTTATAGACCAAAACCTGGTTGCATTGGCGCTTGCAGAGACTAATGACAATGGCAAGCCGCTATGGCTAAGCAAAAGGGTAGATATACCCCGTGCATCCAGCAACTTCCGGTTCTTTGCCACGGGCATCATGCATATGAGCACAGACAGCCATAACATGGAAGACAAAGCCATCAACTATACCCTGCGCCAGCCGGTGGGTGTGGTGGGCTGCATATCTCCCTGGAACCTGCCACTGTACCTCTTTACCTGGAAGATAGCCCCTGCACTTGCCGCTGGCAACTGTGTAGTAGCCAAGCCCAGCGAGGTGACACCCATGACGGCATACCTGCTCAGCATTATCTGCATAGAGGCAGGCCTACCCGCCGGTGTGCTCAATATTATACACGGCTCCGGCCCTGATTGTGGCTCGGCTATAGTAGCCCATCCGGGCATAAAGGCTATATCCTTTACGGGCAGTACCCGCGCCGGTAGGCAAATAGCCGCTGTGGCTGCACCCATGTTCAAAAAAATATCGCTGGAGCTGGGTGGCAAAAACCCCAACATTATTTTTGCAGACTGCGACTGGGATAAGATGATGCGCACTACCCTGCAGTCATCCTTCAGCAATCAGGGGCAAATATGCCTGTGTGGCAGCCGTATACTGGTAGAGGAAAGCATCTATGAAAAATTCAAGGCAGAGTTTGTAGCCCGCACCAAAAAACTGCTGCCCGGCGACCCGCTGGATGAGAACAGCAAGCAGGGCTCTGTAGTAAGCAAGCTGCACTACGACAAAGTGCTAAGTTGTATAGAACTGGCAAAGCAAGAGGGCGGCATCATACTGGCTGGCGGCAATGCAATAGACGTTGGCGGTCGCTGCACAGATGGACTGTTTATAGAACCTACCATCATCGAAGGATTGGGGGCTAACTGCCGCACCAATATGGAAGAGATCTTTGGCCCGGTGGTAACCATACAATCATTCAAAACGGAAGATGAAGCACTACAACTGGCCAACACCAGCGACTATGGCCTTTCTGCCACCATCTGGACACAGGATGTAAGCCGCGCCAACAGGGTAGCTATGAAAGTAAACAGTGGCATCATATGGGTGAACTGCTGGCTGCTGCGCGACCTTCGCACACCCTTTGGCGGCTTCAAAAACAGTGGTGTAGGCCGCGAAGGCGGCTGGGAAGCACTACGGTTCTTTACAGAACCCAAGAATGTGTGTATAGAGCTATAGCAGGCATAACAGTAGATTATACAATCGGCTTGCTCCGGCGTATGTAGTGTAATTGTACAAGCCCCTTGTCATATTGACTTGTATTTTTCAGTCGCAGATTTTGCTCTGGCTTACCTGTATGAAAAAGCCGCACACCCTCACCCAGCAGCACAGGTATAACAGAAATGATGAACTCATCTACCAATTCGTCCTTCAACAATTCATTAACAATCTCAGCTCCCCCGTCTACAAAAATATCCTTGCCGGGAAGCGATTTCAACTGGGCGATGAGCGATTTTAGACTGCCATTGAAGAAGTTGATATTGCCTATACTTGTTTGAGGTGTTCTTGTAACGATATAAGTTTCTTTTGAAGCGTGGGGAAATTCAGACACCTGCGTCATTACCCAATCATAGGTCTTTCTTCCCATTATAACTGTGTCTACAGTTTCTGCAAAATCACCATAGCCATAGTCCTGCCCTGCCTCCTCTACTATTGACAGGAAAGACATATTGCCACCTTGCCCGGCGATGTAGCCGTCTACACTCATTGCTATATAAACTACAATTTTTCTATCCGATACCATTTGCTGAAAAAATACAATGAAAGTAAAAGAATATAATTGAAAGCCGAAAATACATAAGACGAACTAAAAATGAAATACGGTTACTGTTTAGGTAACCGTATCTGAGTGGAAAAGCAACCAAATTTAAAAAACAACAGGGCATTATAGTGCTTTCGTAAAAATCTACATTCTGTAAATTATTTTGTTGTCAACAATATAGACCATCGTATTAATCAGAAGGTTGGATTAATATAAAAATAATTGCAAAACGGGGCTATAGTTCCATTCCTGGAATGTACTTGTAACCGACGTTTCTATTGGTGTATACCTGCAGCATATCATTGCCGGAAGCGGCTTGCATAGCTGCTAGTTCGTTTGTAAGTACCGGTGCCACAACCCCTTCACCAATGTGCGTATTGCTGGTAAAAACCCTTGCCTCGTCCCACAACCCGGCGGTAATAAAACTATTGAGCAGTTGTGCACCGCCCTCTACTATTACTGATAGTATGTGAGCCGCATAGAGGCGTTGTAATAAAGCCGGCAGCAAGTGCTCATCAAAGGGAAGTTTGATATAGTGCAGGTTGCCCAGGCTGGTTTCGTCCTTCTCGTTTATGAGCCAGGTTGCAGCCTCATCGCTGTAAAGATGATTAGTCCTTGGCAGCAGCAGGTTACGGTCGAGTGCTATGCGTAGTGGCTGCCTGCCTGTATGGTGCCTGGCGATGAGCTGCGGATTATCGTTGAGGGCAGTAGTGAAGCCAACCATTATAGCCGCCTCCTCGGTGCGCCACTTATGCAATAGCTGCCTGCTTTCAGTTCCCGTTATCTGCACCGGACTGCTGTCTGCAGCACCTATATAGCCATCAGCAGTCTGAGCCCACTTCATTATGAGGTAGGGTCGCTTGCGGGTATGAAAACAAAAGAAACGCCTGTTTACCCAAAGCCCTTCCTGCTCCATTATGCCGGCAGTTACAGCAATACCTGCATCACGCAGCATAGCTATACCCCTGCCGCTTACCCGCTCAAAGGGGTCTGTGTTGGCTATTACTACTTTCTTTACCTGCTCTGCTATTACCCGGCTGGCACAAGGTGGCGTGAGCCCAAAATGGGCGCAGGGCTCCAAATTAACGTATAGTGTACTGTCTGAAATCAGGTGCTTATCTGCCGGTGATACATGATCCAGACAATTCACCTCGGCATGTGCTGCACCATAAAAGTGATGATAGCCCTCGCCTATTATGCGCCCGTTATGCACCAGCACAGCCCCCACCATGGGGTTTGGGCTGGTGTAGCCTTTAGCCTGCTGTGCCAGTTGCAGGCAGTGTTGCATGTATACCTGATCCGGCATGGCTTTTTGTTTAGCTACCTGTTTCACCAACACCTTAGTTGGCGCTTACAACTTCTACATGAAATACCAAAACAGAATTAGGTGGAATAGGACCTACACCTCTTTCGCCATAAGCTACACCAGATGGCAGGTATAACGTACCCTGGCTACCTACACTGAAAAATTGAACACCCTCATCCCAACCTCTTATAACCTGACCCCTGCCAAGCGTAAACGTGAATGGATTTCCCTTCAGCTCAAAATTCTCATCCATATTGCCGTCAAACCTTTTGCCATCCAGAAAAGTACCCAGATATTTCATAGATACACTCTGCCCTGGTTTTACATTAGGTCCGTTGCCTTTTTTGCTGACAACGTAGTACAAGCCCGATGGGGTCATTGTCGCCTTTATCTTGTTCTTGGCAAAATACTCAGTGAGTATTTTATCATCAATTTCCTTCTGAGACTGGGCATAACCCGCCACCGATACCAGCATAGTACAAAACAGGAACAAACTACTTACAATTGATTTTATCATAACATTTTTTGAAAAGGGTGATTAATTTGTTTGTCAATATTAAGCAAGTCCGCATCATAATCCAAATTGATAGGCGTGTATCACTCGGTTGTTTGTTGCAGTATTTTCTTTACCACGGCTATCTGCCCCAGATGGTAATGTGTGTGCTCTATAATACCGTGAATATTGCGATAGTATATTCCATATTTCTCGTCCGTAAAGTTTTCCCATAGTTTATGCTCCGGCAATTGCTCTATCAGCGCGGCAAAGGCCCCTGCATCTGCCCACACTCTTGCCAGCAGATCCTCCCAGTCGGCCTGACTGGTGATGGGGGGATGGCTGAAACTTTCTGTATCCCTTGCACTGAGCGGATCGCCCTGCAGTACCTTCAGCACTCCACTTACATAATAGCTCATATGGTATACCAGAGTGGCTATGGTATTGATATCGTGCACCTGTGTAGTAGCCTGCTGCCAGGTTACATCTGCCAGATTATCTTTGAGGTTTGAGCAGGTCCAGTTGCCGCCGAAGAATACTTCTCTGGAGTGTTTTGCCAATTGCGCAGATACGCTCATATTCATAGTTGGCTTTTTTAAATGTTTTCAATAATTGTCACTAACACCGTCATTCTAATATCGTTATTCAATTGGGATTCCCCATTCAAAGCATGTGGGCATTCTATGGACCTGCCCAAAAGCTTTTTTGGCAGAATCGACACGTAGCGGGTTGATAAATATTGTAGCACGCATAGAGTCTACAATTCTCTTGCTGATATGGGATACTACACTTCTGGTCAATGGGTTTTTTCTAAAACAGGCTGTTGGCATAAAGTACCTGTCGCAACTAAAATCTTTGGCAAGGCTTATCTGTTCGCTGTGAGGAAACTTCAGAAAGTTGAAACCAGCATCGTAAAACAACGCCACATCATCAGGATGTATCTCCCCGTTTCTGATACATTTGTCCCAATATTTTTCAAGTCTCTGGTAAGGGCATCTGGTATGTATAAGTATTGGAGTTGTTAGCGATTGAGCGATATAATACATCTCCCCATCAAAGGTTGCACGGCCTTTGGAAAAAGCACGGTAATCTGCATTTTTATATCCCAACTCTGCCAAAATATCTGGCTGCAGGAGTCCAATTAGTTTTTCACCGGGAAAGCCAAAATTCTTAATTACGTACTCTATGTAGGCCAGGTGCTCAGAGAGTTTTGCAGTAAACTGCTCTGTGGGCAACATCTTGTGGGTTTGCTCCTGTACTGCTATTCGGGTAATATTTTTGAGCACAGGTACATTTATTCGCGACAAATATTTCTTCCTCAAAACAGCGTAATCAGGAAATTCTTTTTTGAATAAAACATTCCCGGAAACAAGTGTATGAAATACGGGAGATATTTGTAAATGCTCCGGGCTAAGCCCATTGGCAAAACCTATTCTAAGGTACTGTTCATACTTTTTGTTAGCGTCGTAATAAGCAAGCTGCGCAGCTAAAAAACAATCTCTGGCAAAGACAAAATCAAACCTAGAAAATGCCGAATCGTAATAGATGTATGCCGAGTCTGACTTGTTATCTAAAAAGTAACACCTCTCCGCATTGTTTATTAACGCGTGATACTGGCGATAATCCTGCCCATGCACTAAGCACCAATTAAACAACATCACTAAAGACAGGATATATTTCATGAAAAAGGTACGATTGAAACTTTCACTCTATCTCACATCAAGTAAATGTACAGATATATTTGTTTTGGGTAAGCGAAAAACAAATTGCTTATCCACGCTAGCATTGAAGACCTCACCATTTCTGCCGACAGTAGACACCCTGTGCTGCTCACCATTTACTACCCTATGTTGAGCTTAGTCTCCAACTACGTTCCAGCGGAAATCAATCTCTGATTGCCTAAAATATACCGCTCTCCGCACCCCACACCCGCACTCACCTACCCTCCCCATCCCTCTCTATCCAAACTCCTATACTGTATGGCCTCGGCAAGGTGCTCGGGGCGTATGTCGGGGCTGGCTGAGAGGTCGGCTATGGTGCGGCTTACTTTTAGTATTCGGTCATAGGCGCGGGCACTTAGGTTGAGGCGGTCCATAGCGGTCTTTAGCAGGTTTTGGCCTACGGTGCTTATCTCACATATCTCTTTTAGCAGCTTGCTGCTTATCTGTGCATTGGCATAGGTGCCGGCATGCGCTTCAAATCTTTTTGCCTGTATCTCGCGGGCGGCTATTACGCGGGTGCGCACATCGTTGCTGTTCTCGCTCATCTGCTTTGATGACAGCTCGCTAAATGGCACAGGGGTTACTTCTACATGCAGGTCTATACGGTCCAGCAGGGGGCCGCTTATCTTGTTGAGGTAGCGCTGCACCATTAGCGGCGAGCAGCTACATTCCTTCTCAGGATGGTTGAAGTAGCCACATGGGCAGGGATTCATAGAGGCTATGAGCATAAAACTTGCCGGAAATTCTATACTCACCCGTGCCCGCGATATGGCTACTTTGCGCTCCTCCATGGGTTGCCGCATCACCTCCAGTGCACTGCGCTTAAACTCCGGCAACTCGTCCAGAAACAACACACCATTGTGTGCCAGCGATATCTCGCCGGGCTGTGGTATGCCACCGCCGCCTACCAGAGCTGCATCGCTTATCGTATGGTGCGGGCTGCGGAACGGCCGTTGTGCTACCAGCGATGTGTTGCCGGGCAACTTACCGGCTACACTGTGTATCTTGGTGGTCTCCAGTGCCTCGTGCAGTGTGAGTGGTGGCAGTATGGTAGGCAACCGTTTTGCCAGCATGGTTTTGCCGGCGCCGGGTGGGCCTATCAGTATCGCATTGTGGCCACCTGCCGCTGCTATCTCCAGCGCCCGCTTCACATTCTCCTGTCCCTTTACATCATTGAAGTCTATTTCGAAATTGCTCTGTGCATCATAAAACTCTTCGCGGGTGTTTACTTTTACGGGTTTGAGGTCTGATGTGCCGTTGAAGAAGGCTATGACCTCGCTGATGTGGTCTACGCCAAACACTTCCAGATTGTTGACCAAAGCGGCCTCGCGGGCATTTTCTTTCGGTACTATCAGCCCTTTGAATTTTTCGGCACGGGTCTGTATGGCTATGGGTAGTGCACCTTTTATGGGCTTTACAGACCCATCGAGCGAGAGCTCTCCCATGATCACATATTCGTGCAACTGCTCGTGGGGCATCTGGGCTGTAGCTGCCAGAAAGCCAAGGGCAATGGGGAGATCGTAAGCAGCACCGGCTTTTTTGATGTCGGCAGGTGCCATGTTTACTACCATTCTACCCCGTGGCCGGTCGAAGCCGGTATTTTGCATAGCCGATATTACCCTGTCCTTGCTTTCTTTCACCGCATTGTCTGGTAGGCCTACTATGTATACGCCTATCTCTCCACCGGGAGTATCTACCTCTATTGTGATAGTGATTGCATCAACGCCATATACCGCGCTACCGAATAATTTTACTAACATGCTGTGTGCCTGTGCTAAATAAATGAACAGTAAATGTAAGGAAAAGAAATTGCTCTGTATTAAGCAAGCTCACGGGTAATGCGGCCAGAGATGCTTTCTACACGTACAAAAGTCAAATACTCTGAGAAGGAATCGTGCCTGCAATTAACCCCACGCAAAAAATTTCCACGCAAACGTTCAGAGACTCGCTTATCGCGTACTACACGCAAAGGGAGCGAATCCATAAATCTGTGTCAGCCCGGATGATATTCACCGGAATAATCACAATAATAAACATGCAGATCCTCGAACGGTTTGTTCGTAAATCTGCATGTATCTGTTTATAATAAGGGGGAACTATTTCAGGGTAAGATGAGCAAAACTTGCCGGCTCACCATTGTGCCTGATAGAGTTGTAGGTAGGTATGATGTAGCGCGCACTGTAGTCGTTGTCTGATATAAACTTCAGCACATATTCAACTGCGAAAGCAGGGTCATTCTTCTTGCCTACCAGCAGGTACTCGAGGTAGAACAAACATATACCCGAATCGAAAGAACCGCCATTATCTTTACCTATCCATTTTTCGGCAAAAGCCACAATATCTTCTTTGTTGTCTGATATGCGCTCATGCAGTTGTTTCAGCGTATTCACCTTCAGAAAACGCAAACGCTCCACATCACCTTCAATATCAATTTCATCATTTATTTTGGCACCTGCTTTCTCAGCCACCATGGCATCTACTTCTTTTACGAGCTTGTTTGTGCGCACATAATCTCTCAGTGTAGCCTCATTCATCTGCGTATTCTCATCCGGCACTTCGGCAGCAGCAGCAGCACTGGTCGATGCGCTACCCTTGTCGCCTACTTCACGTATAATTTCCGTGGTTCTTTCTATCATGCCACTCACATTCATATTGAAAGTCTCAATATTGTCTATGTTGAGGGCTACTGCATCAGAGGCGGCACCGTTGACGCTGGTTGGCTTTGGAGTGCTCACAGGCTCTTCTTCTTTCACCACATCAGTATTGAAAGTAGGTATTACCACCTCGTCACTGACTTCAGCCATTTTCCCTGCATTAATGAGATCCAGGTAATTGTCGTCAGCACCGTTTTTATTCTCTATATTATTGATATTAACTGCGAGCGAGTTGAAGCTATCCACACTCATGTCTATAGCCTCTATCTTGCTGCTGTCAGCCTCTTTGGTGGTTATTTTTATTGGTTCTGACACCTGCATGGTAGCCACTGGCTCAGGCACAACCGGAGGCACTGGCTCGGGAACCGGCGGCGGTGGCGGTGCAACCTCTGCTACCGGTGACGGCACCTGCACGGGAGCCACTACCTGGGTGGTACGAGCCACCTGAGGAATATCAGGAATAGAATTGACCTGAGGAGTACTGCCGGGGGTGCTGTTGCTTACCTGATCCCGTATCTTAAGGAACTCTATATCCGCCATTTCCAGAAAAGCACCTACACGGTAAAAATCTCTTTTCACACCTGGTGGCACCTCCTTACTTCCATTGCTCAGGCTTTTCTGCATAGCTGTGTACACATCCTGCAATATCGAAGACACATGTATCTCAAACTTGTGAGGTCCAAGCATCTTATATTCCGCCAGTTCGAGCCTGTTTGGTTTCAGACCCGCCTGGTAGGTTTGCCCTGAAGACGTAAAGGAATCAGTGTTAGTATTCGTGTCTTTTATAACCAGTAAATCGAACTCAGAATTGAGTAAATGAGCCACTTTGGCTATGGTATCTTCGAAAAAACCGACTACACGCACCACAGGAATTCTTACCTTTTCTCCGTAAGCATTTGTGTGTGTTTCTATGTTGGAGTCTACAAGATAACAGGGTATATTATAAAACCGGACTACCTGCTTCACCAGTTCTTCCATCTTCATCAAAAAAATACTACTGTTTTCCATAGTGAGTTCAAAATTTAATATACCAATTCATTAAAATTTATATCACAATATTACTGCTATTTTTACTTATGCACCTATCTCAAGTCTTGTTTAACGTTGGATTAATGCGTAATTAACAACTCGTTACAGGGTCTAAATACCGCTACAGCAGACACATAAATAATTTAATTATAATACATCTAGCATCTGAAACGATATTCATTTTCAATCATTTTCAGGTGTATTTTCCCGTACAGCAGGTTTCCAGAATGCCCGCCACTGCTCCGGGGTAAGCGCATTTTGGGCATCGAAATTACCGATTTTTGTGCGCCGGAGCGCGCTAAGGTAGGCCCCACAACCCAGCACCTGACCAAAGTCGTGCGCCAAAGAACGTATGTAGGTACCCGTGCTGCATACTACCCTGAAATGGACTTCAGGCAGCGAAACTTTCGTAATCTCAAACTCACCTATTATCACCGGGCGGGCTGTCATCACTATTTCTTTACCAGCTCTCGCAAGGTCATAGGCTCTTTTGCCATCTTTTTTAATGGCAGAATGTATAGGTGGCACTTGCAATATATCACCTGTAAACTGTTTTACCGCATTATCAATATCGGCAGGTGTTATGTGATCGTATGGCATTGGGGTATGCGGTACACTTTCGAGGTCATAAGTGTCTGTGACCGCACCCAGATGAATGATACCTGTATACTCCTTTGGCAGTTGCTGGTATTCAGATATTTTCTTGGTCATGGCTCCGGTGCAGCAGATTAGCAAGCCTGTGGCCAGAGGGTCCAGCGTACCGCAATGCCCGATTTTGGCACGCAGTGCAATCTTAATACTGTTGACGGCATCAAATGAGGTCCACTTGTACGGTTTGTCTACCAAAATAACCCCGCCTTTTTTCAGCTCGGCGGGCAAAGGTCTTTGTTGCATTGTACGGCAAAGGTAGGCGAATAGGTGGAAACAGCATGCTTTTGCAGCGTAGCAGATGGTGCAGACAGCATGGTATTATTTGCTAATTTTGAATACCCCCACAAAATAAAATGCGCACAACAATGGAAATACAACACCAAAAGCACGAAAATAAAGGCAAATTTTTCATAGAACATGATGGCAAAGAGGTAGCCTCAATGCACTATGTGTATACCGGAGATAAGAAAATAATAATAGATCATACCGAAGTTGCAACCGAATATGAAGGCAGAGGGCTGGGCAAACAACTGGTAACAGCAGGAGTGGCCTACGCCAGGAAAAACGACATCAAAATCATCCCTTTGTGCCCGTTTGCCAAGGGCGTGTTTGATAGAGTACCTGCATTTGGTGATGTGCTTGAGTGAGGAGAGCGGTAGCCTTAATATTTTAGAGCGATGAATAATCACTTGCACCTCCTCGCGTCACCTTTCTAATTTTATACTACGGCATGACCACGCACACCACCAATTACGAGAACACATTTATTGCTATTGCTGATGACTGCCCCGCCGCCATAGGTGAAATACCACCGCTAAAAGACGCTGGAAAAACAGTAGCGAATATGCAGTTTGATATGGTGATAGAGCATCCTTACAAATACACTTCGGACGATGTAATATTTGCAGTATTTGCACTGAGAAATGGAGTGCCGAAAAATGAACTGGAGGAAGCCAGAACGCAGTTTTTCTCAAAAGGTCAGCGTTGCTTCAGAGCATCTGCACTTACAAAGCGATACGGATGGGGAGTGCATAGCGATACGGATGGAAAAATAGCATTGTATGCCTGCGAAACAAAAGAATACCAGCGGCTGCTTACTGATAATAAACTTAAAGTAGTGAAGGCTATGAAATCGGCAAAGTAAAAAAGAATTTGCCTTAAAAAACGATAGACCGCAGTATATGGTTAGAAAAAGGAATAATGATTGTAGCTACCATAATAGCAGTGACAATACCTAACTTTATAAGAAATATCACCTCCTTAAAATCGTGTTGCGTGTGTATGTTCATAATAATGCAAAGGTGCATTGTATGCAACTGAAAAACATTACTAAATATTGTGAATAATTTACAATATTCATATACAGCAGCACATTACTCTTCTTTCCCAGCTTTGTCCGCTTTTCGTTCTTCTCTTTTTTCTATTCGCTGTTCTTTTCGTTCAGCTCTCTTTTCTATTCTGGTCTGCTTTTTGTCTTCCCTGATTTCTTTTTTATCCTCTCTGATTTCTTTCTTCTCTGCCTGCTCTATAGCTCTCTCTTTGGCTCTTTCTTCCTTCTTTTTCTTTTTCTTCATAAAACCACGCAGCAGTATACTGTTTCCGGCAGCATCCATATTCTGCTTGAAGCCCCCTGCACCCTGCTTGATGTTTACAATGGCATCGTCCATGTTTTCGGCAAAAGCATTGTCCATAAAAAGCTTGCCGATAGCACCATTACCATTGCGTATATTCTTGATAATGGCTGCGAGATCGCTGGTTATTTCGGCAGAATTTTCGGAAGTAACTTTCAAGTTCACCAGAATGTCGTCCATGCTTACAGGCATAGTTGTTTTCAGCGTATCAAAGTCTGCTACAATTTTGCCCTCCGGCGATCCTGCGATGATAACAAGTATTTTGCTACCCATCAACCCATCAGAACCTATTACGGCTATTGCATCCTTCTTCAGAAATTTTCCGGAGCTTTCCAAGATCTTCATATCCACTTTTACCGAGGAGTCTGTTATCTGTTCTATCTTATCAATAGTGCCTATATTGATACCGGAGAAGCGCACATTGTTGCCCACCTGCAGACCACTGATATCAGTGAAAATACCGCTCAGGTGCATGGTTTTGCTAAACAGTTGCTGACGTGAGCCTATGAAGTAAATAGCAAGTATGAGCAGTATGAAACTGACTGTTACAAGTATACCAAGACGGGTTTTATTTCCTTTTTGCTTTTCCATTTTTTGCTTTTTTATTCGTTATTGAAAGAAAGAGCGTACCCATTCATCATCAGAGGCAGACAACTCATCGAAGGTACCCTCTGCAACCGATACACCATCTTTAATAATGATCATCCGATTGGAAGTAATGCGCATGCACTCCACATCGTGCGTGATAATGATAGAAGTAGTGTTGTATTTTTTCTGTATGTCCAGTATCAGCTGACTTATCTCTTTAGAGGTGATAGGGTCTAAGCCCGTAGTAGGCTCATCATAGAGTATTATCTCTGGCTTGAGTATGAGTGTGCGGGCCAGGCCTATGCGTTTCCTTTGGCCACCGGAAAGCTCGGAAGGCATCTTTTCTGCTACATCTTCCAGTCCCACATTAGCCAAAGCCTCCACCACGAGCGCTTCTATATCCTCAGGCGACTTTGACTTCAGGTCGCGAAGCGGAAAAGAAAGGTTTTCACGTACATTCATGGAATCATACAGCGCAGCGCTCTGAAACAGAAAACCCACTTTTTTTCTAAGCTCATTGAGTGCTGTGCTATCCAGCCCATCTATATCTTTTCCCAGCAGCACTACTTTGCCACCATCGGGCTCTATAAGGCCCACAAGGCACTTGATGAGTACTGATTTTCCGCTGCCCGATTTTCCGCAGACAACCAGGTTCTCACCCTTCACTATATTGAGATTAATATCCTTAAGCACCTGGTTTTTTCCAAATGATTTTTTCAGGTGCTCTATGGTTATAACGTTTGTATCCATGCCACAATTAAATAAACAGGCTGGTGATCTGAACAGCAACCATATCAATAATAAACACCGCCAACGAGGCAAAAACCACTGCTGAGTTGGCAGACTCGCCCACGCCCTCTGTACCTTTGGTAGCATTGTAGCCCTTGTAGCAACCAATAATACCTACTGAAAATCCGAAGAAAAAGGTTTTGATAAGGGCAGGAAAAACATCAAGAAACTCTAATTTCTCAAAGACTTGTAAAAAGAAAAGATGAAAGCTCACATTACCCTGCAGATTGACGCCAACATAAGCGCCATAGAGCGCAATTGCGTCAGCAATCGTGACCAAAACCGGCAACATTAAAGTTGCTGCCATAACCCTGGTAACCACCAGATACTTGTAAGGATTGTTGCCCGACACCTCCATAGCATCTATTTGCTCGGTTACCTTCATAGAGGCAAGTTCTGCACCAATACCGGAACCCACCTTGCCGGCAAATATAAGTGCTGTAATAACCGGACCGATCTCCCTAATGATAGAAATGGCAACCATAGCAGGCAGCCACGACTCTGCACCAAACTGCACCAATGTAGGACGTGACTGAATAGTAAGCACCAGCCCCATAATGAAACCGGTAATAGCTACCAGCGGGAATGACTTGTACCCGATAAGATACGATTGCTTGAGAAACTCACTGAACTCATACCGGGGTTTTACTATTTCTTTGAAGAATCGTATGGTAAACAACGACCCGCTAGTGGCCGCCTCGAAAAAACCCGTGAGCGCATTGGTATATACGGCAGGTATGCGTGCCGTTACTTTATCTGTTGCAGTTGATTTCATTTCATCGGGCATTGTCTATAAATACTAGCATTAATCAAAAGGTATAGATAACTTAAAAAGAGAGCATGCATCAACCGCCGTGGCTGATACTAAAGGCATGAAGCACAACTACATTTGCTTACCTCTGGTGTTGTTGTCTTTTAGCTCACACTTCCTTATAAGGTCTAAAACCTCATTTCGCTTTATACTCAATCTCGTTTCCACTCTTATTAGCATTTCATGCTCCTTACCTGTATCAAAATGCAAATCAACATCTGTAAGCAGCGGAAATTGTGCTTGTAGCAACTTTGCCTGTGGTGCCCAGTCTCCGTTTATCTGGAACACATCTTCATTGGCAAGCGGAATCATATTCATAGCAGGTAAGGATTGATATGGATGATTTTTCCACCAATCAAAGTTAAATGCTGTAAAGGCTTATTAACTTATACTATTATAGGTAATTGTTGCATAATTCGCACATTGCAGTACATCGGAATAAAAAATAGAACTTACTGAAATGAGTAAGAAGCATGTTGGGAGAAAGACAGTGTAGTCTAGTCTGTTTTTAATGGATTACGCAGCTTCCATTTATTGTCTTCTACGGATGAAAAGTAGGCAGTAAACCACTTTATGGCCACATCCGGTATCTTGCGAAAACGAATGAGATAGGGCACCTGACGGGGCTTTGCCCCCAGACTCGCTTTAGCATCAAAGGAAGTTCTGCCCAATTTCAATACGCTCTTTCGGAGTAGAACGGAACGTTCCAGTCCGGCAAGCAAAATATTGAAGTATAGCTGACACTCACCGTTAAGGGCAGTATCGAAGCCTACATAAAAAAGCTCATAAGCATCGGCAGTAACAAAGGCGCTATAAAAGGCTACAAATTTCCCTTCTTTGAAAAAAGCAGTCACTTCAAAATCATCTTTATACAGCTCTTTTAGCTGTGTGATATATGCGGCACCTGATTGTGTAAAAACAAACGACTGGTTTTCCAGCACTGCAGCAAACAAACGATTAATATCTTGCTGATGCTGCTTTACTTCACTTTCTGTGAGTGCTTTTATCTGAAGCAGAGAGCGGGCAGCCAGCACTTTGTTTGTTCTGGTCTTATACTTGCGGCTAAGTGCTGATGCATAGTCATTTATTGATTTCCAATCTGTATTTACATTCATTTCCATTACATGATCTTCCCATGGCATGGTATAGCCTTTCCTTGCTGATGTTTTATCACCGGCTTCTATGCCGGGCAAAATAACAGCAGAGCAATCGTCAGTAACAGCAATCTTATCGGCAACGGCAGCTATGGCCTCAATCGCATCATCATAGCTTATAGCGGAAGCGTTGTAGCAGAAACTTAGTGCTTCTGTGCGGAGCGCATTGCCCATCACTAAAACCTTAGCCTTTTTGAGATTGAAGAAAAGTTGCAGGATGTGTTTTACGCAATTGTCTTTTTTTTCAAGATTAAAGTTTCTGGCAGACAACGTATATAGCTGAAAGTAAACAAACAGCACCGGCTTTCCGTCTTTAGATACAATAACGTAGCGAAATCCAACATCAGTCAATGACCGCTGCAACAAAGAAAGATGACTGTATGAAAAGGCCAGAGCAGCTTTGCTGTTGAGCACATCGAGTTGTGTTTTTATGTCTGCCAGACTGTGACATATCTGGATGTCTGCATCCTTGTTACCTTCTTTACATCTTTTGAACAATCCTTTGAGAAAGAGAGTAACCTGACAATGCAAGTCGTTGTCGGGAGCCGGATAGGGTAAGCCTGCAATTTTGTGGCTGTTCATTATTCACAAATTTAGGGCAAAATGTACTGTAGTATTGTAATGCGGATGCAATATTTAAAATACAGGAATACAATAAAAAAGAAAAAGTCGGCCATGAGGCCGACCAGTTCCTTTTTCATAGTGTAAGGAAACTATTTTTTTTCTTCTATTTTACGATTCAATCTTCTTTGTCTGGCATTTACATTTCTTTGTTTCTTGTTCATTTTAGCCTTCTTCTTGTCCATCTTGGCTTTTTTTCTTGTCACCTTCCGCTCTTCTTTTTCTATATTTTCTTGCTTCCTATCTATTTTATTGGCTTCCTCTTTGCGCTCGTCAGTTTTTTGCTTTTCTATTTCAGACCTTTTAGACTCTACAGGTTTTTGTGCATATACCGAAGTGCTACCTAACCCGATTGCCAAAAAGGCAATAACCATAATTTTTTTCATAGTGCAAAGATTGCTCCATTAACCTTCCAATCTCTTACACTATTGCAATAATGATTTACATAATTCACAAATTATTCATTCATAATTTGATGGATTATCAATTTCAACCTACCGTTCATACATAGATATAGACGAAAAAGTGCACCCTGATATGCTCTTTGAAAATTACAATGATGGCCATGGACAAAACCAGCAAGGAAATCAGCAAGGTCCTTTTCATAGCCGAAGACACAGTAAAAACGCCCGCCGCAACGTCAAGAAAAAGCCGGGCGTATACAATCTCTATGAACTGCGACGAATAGCACAAACCGTTGACCTTATATAAAGACCAGTTCCCCGTTTGGTTATGACGCGTTTACTCTTCTGTACAGCCTTACTGATCCATAAATACCCACATGTGGGTATTGTGGCCCGAAGCCGTGCCGCGTATATTTGGTTGCAATTTCCTGAATCAGGAGGCCGCATTTTAGAGCTTTGATTCAAAAAATCAAAAAGAGACCAATTACACGATAAATAACAATTATGATCCAAAAAATCGCCCGCATTACAGTCCCTTTTCTACTATTGGCTACGCTAATTGGGTGTAAAAAGGAAGAAAAAGAACAGAATAAGCTGGTAGGCTCGTGGTCGAAAATCAAAATGGAAGTTAAGACAACTACCACGGATTGGCAAATAGTGAATGAACCCTGCCAGCTGGATAATGTAGAAGAATACAAAGGCGATGGTAATTATGCAATTTACGTAGGCACGGTGCAATGCTCTCCGGGCGAGTCCGGCATATATGGTACCTGGAAACAGGTTGCTAACAATACCAAGATTATTTATACTTATTCCGGCGTGAGTGGCGAATACGAAAGTAACATTGAGGAATTGACAGCTAGCCGCTTGGTAACCACACATGCTACAGGCAACCTGGCGGGCGAACAATACCGGGAGACATATCAGAAACAATAAAAGCATATTTGTGCGATCGAATGAATTTAAGACATTATTAGGTATACAGGTCATAACGCTGATAATTGTAGTCATACTATTATTCAACAGCCTGGCCAAGCCCTCAATGGGCAGAAGCAGCGCGCAGGGTTTCGCGATAACGAGTGAGAAAACTATAAAAGCGACGCAGGTAAACGCTAAGAATAATTTCGTTTTTGGAGTTGATTCCGCAGCAAATTTCCTGATGGTATTCTCGAGGTACAATTGCTCTTATTGCCGTCATTTTTACGCCAATGTATTTGACAGCCTGCAGCAAGGGTTTATCGGGAAAGGGAAACTGAAAGTTATTTGCAAGGATCTTGTGGGGCCAGAGGATGAGATAGGGATGCTGATGGCGAAAGTGGCTGAGGTAGCAAGGCAGACGAATCACTTTCCGGAAGTACACCGCCTGCTGACGACCGGCAATGAACCGCAGGACTCGGTGGCTTTGATAAAGTTGGCACTTAAAGCAGGCGTTACCGAGTTGGATTTAAAACAAAGGCTGAACTCAACGGAAACTTCAGAAAGAATACGCAATGACTATTACGAGGCAAAGGGGTTAAATATTACAGGTACGCCGTCCTTTGTTATAAACGGGAAGGTACACCTTGGTTACATGACTTATGCCGACATTATTTCAGTAATCGGTACCAAGGGGCCAAACAATAAAAGTTGCGACGTTAATTAAAATCAGCATTCAAACAATACTAAACTACATATTTATGAAGAACACTTACAAGATAGCATTAGCAACACTTATTCTTTGTGCCACCTGGTTGTCATGTTCTAAAAAAGAAGACGACCCTGCACCGTCTACGACAAGTTCCACTTCATCCACAAGTTCCACTTCATCCACAAGTTCTACATCATCCACGAGCTCTACAGGCGCTACATCATCTACCACCACCACTTACACATGTGCGCCCTATTATGGGCCCAATGATTGCGCGGATGCAGGTTTCGTACCAGTAAGCGAAACAGTTTGTTGCCCGGCTTCTTCTCCCTACCATTGCGGCACAAGCTGTTACAAGACCTGCAACGCGGCAGGAGCGGCAGGCTGCACTACTCCTACTTATTATGGGGGGGCATCCACTGGTTCCACCTCATCTACTTCATCTACCAGTTCCACCTCATCCACGTCTTCTACCAGTTCCACCTCATCTACTTCTTCCACGTCTTCTACGTCCTCCACCAGTGCAGCCAGCACAGAAGTCATTTTTTGGACAGATGTATCAACAAACGGACAAATAAAAATCTATGTTAACAGTTCTTATGTAGGAACAATTACCAGTTACTACCCAAGTGGTACCCCATCCTGCGGTGCTTCAGGCTGCGTGACGATAGATGTAACAAGTTCTACCAATACTTGGTATGGCGACCAGGTAGGAGGATCCGGCCACTGGACAGGTTCCTTTACTGCGGTTCCTGGCTGCAATACTGTCAGATTACATTGATGTGTCTTATTTATTTTACGAGATGTTCCTTTACCCCTTTCGAGGGGTAATTTTTTTTCCCGCTACCCTTCCTGTTTCAAACAAGGTGACTTTAGTAACGGATGACTTTGAATTAAAGGGCACAGAGGGCTCGAGCATGTAAATAATGGATAGGTCCTTTACTTTTTTATCATCGTTGTGCTGGTTGCGATTCCAATTTTTTATCAGATAGCTGGCTAAATGCGGACGCATGGCAATGTTGCTACCTATAAATAACTGTTCGGTATACTTTCTCCAACGGTCATTCTTATAACGGGCCAATACGTTTGCAGGCTTATCGAAGGAGAGTTTCAAGTCTGGTGCATTCAGGTCTGCCGTTGTATTATCATTTAAGGTTGCAGCGCACACCAGCCAGCCGTCTTGCTTCATTACGGTAGGAGCAAACATCCCCCAGCTCTGATTTAATCGAAGCGTATACATGACCGGGTCTAATCCAAAGGGAAAGTAGATAGGAGAAACCGGCAGGGATGCTATGTTCCACAGTAATATAAGAGTGAATGTAAAACCCAGAACCGACTGGCTCACCCAGTGCATTGAGAAAGTACGACAGCGTTTTTCGTAAATAAGCCATCGCTGGCACCATTGCAGCGCTGTGACCATCTTTGCATTAATACCCGACTTACTGATCTGCTCCCAGAGGGAGTGAGGTAAGAATAGTGCTACGGTAGCCAGGTAACACAATGGGAATATACCAATCATCATACACAGCATGATCCCGGTAAAAAGACAGGCTATTGCAGCAGCAATTATTGTTCTCATGCCTTCTCTCCAGAATGGCATCAGGAACAGCGGGAACAGCGAAATTTCAACTATGTAAACGAACCGGGTGAGTACCACAGTCAGTGAATACTGTCGGGACAGCCACAGGCCGGCTGGGCGGGCAAGCTGGTCGAGGCTCAAAGCATAGTAGATGGCAGAACCCTCCTTCCACCACTCTTCACTGCCCTTAAACAGTCCCGAGAAGAACATGCCAAATAACGCTTGGCTCATAATGGCCATTGTGGCAACTGTATTTATTTTTTTTGGTGTCTTCTCAGTTATATCTGTGTTTAACGGCAAAAAAACTGACCAGAACAATAGCATACGCAGCAGATCATCACCACCCTGGTATAATACCGGGTTCCTGTTTTGGATAGACAACATACCTACCCAGCATATTACTGTCATTATCCTAGGCCGGTATCCTGCAAATAGTAATAATGCTGCAGTAATTGTTACTATAAAAAATATGCAGGTGAAAACTATATTTCCGCTCACCGTTACAATCGACCAATACCAGGGGTTCCAATAGTGGCTGAACAGAAGAGATAGCGGAAGAACACCATCCTCAGAATAGTGGGCTGTGAGGTCAGAGAAGCGGGTGAGCAGGTCTATGATAACAACTAAACTCAGGAGCAACCGGAACAGATTAAGGCTCCGTACGTCTATGTAAAAAAAATTGTAGAAACGGGCATACATACAACCGTGAAACTAATTTCCATCAAGGTAATAAACGATGACGACATAACCACTATCTCAGGCACGGGGCGCATGGAGAAAGCAAGGTTACGATCACTCTGGTTTTTGGATCCGGGCGGTAAAAGGGGGACTGCCTGCCGCAGTCATACAAAAAAAAAACCGTACCCAATAGTGAGTACGGTTTCTGTAATGTTTATTGTTGTAAAGGCTGATTAAGCAATTTTCTCTACCTGCATATAGTTGAGTTCTACAGGTGTAGCACGACCAAATATCTTTACTACTACTTTCAGTTTCTTCTTTTCCTGATTTATTTCTTCTACAGTACCGTTGAAGTCATTGAATGGACCATCTACTATCTTCACAGTTTCGCCTATTATATAAGGGTCTGCGTAGCTGATGCCCTGATCGCTAACTTCATCCATCTTGCCAAACATCTTATTGACCTCTGCCTTGCGGAGAGCTGTAGGATGTTCTTTGCCCAGAAAGTGTATAACGCTGGTTACATTCTTGATAGAATGAATGATGTCATCGGTAAGTTTACCATCGTTGGCTTCCAGCAGGATGTAACCCGGGAAAAGCGTCTTCTCGCGAAGCACTTTTTTACCGTTAAGTACCTTGAATACCTTTTCGATAGGACAAAGTATCTGCACAACGGAGTTTGTCCAGTTGTTGATTTTTACTTCTTTATCCAGGTATTCTTTTACCTTCCTTTCCTTACCACTTACTACGCGCAAAACGTACCACTTGGTTTCGGGAGCCGGCTTGGCATCCGGAGTTACGGTTATTTCTTCGTTGATTTCTTCCATTGTTAACTGCCTAAGATATTATAAATAAATTTCAGCACGTTTTCTGACATGAGATCCAGACCAAAGATAACTGTAGTAACGATTGCCAGAGAAACCAGCACAATGATGGTAGTCTGTTGCAACTCTTCCCACGATGGCCAGGTTACTTTATGGAGCAACTCGTCGTATGCTTCCTGAACGTAATTTCCTACTTTGCTCATTTTAATTAAGTTAAAAAACGATTAAAAAAGTAAACAGGTGAAAAGGTTAAAGGGACGGCTAAAAGCTAACGGGCAGTACCTGCTAACTATTTAACCCTTTAACCTTTTGGCCTGTAAACCAAAAGACAGCACGGGCACGCGGATTCGAACCACGATCGAAGGTTTTGGAGACCTCTATTCTACCATTGAACTATGCCCGTAAGTACCCTCCTTCGTATTAAAACTACGGCTGGTAAAAACGAAAAAGTCAAAAGAAAATCCTTTTGACTTTTTGAACATGGTGCAAAGATAAGTAAATATTTGGGTTTTTGAACGATTTATTAGGTTAAAATACATTGCAGTGTTATTTAATATTTAAGTGCACTCAAATGCCGAAGTATGGAGTAGACTGTATAGTAAATCACGCAAACATGCCAATTACCCGATTTCCCATTACTTTTGAGGTATGAAAGTAAGGGTAAGATTTGCACCCAGCCCCACCGGTGGTCTGCATCTGGGCGGTGTACGCACTGTATTATACAATTATTTATTTGCACGTGCAAATGGTGGCGATTTTGTACTACGTATAGAGGATACCGACCAGAGCCGGTATGTGGCAGGTGCTGAACAATATATAATGGACTGCCTGGCATGGTGCGGGCTGCAACCCGACGAGAGCCCTGTGAAGGGCGGGCCCTTTGTACCCTACCGGCAGAGCGAGCGCAAAAGTATGTATCTGCAATATGCACAGCAACTGGTAGCGGCAGGTAAAGCATATTACGCCTTCGACACGCCGGAAGAAATAGAGCAGATGCGCAAGGAACACCGCAAAGATGAACATTCGCATGCCCAATATGATAGTGTAACCCGGCTGGTAATGCGCAACTCGCTGACGCTAACTGCCGCCGAAACAGAACAACTCATAGCCAACGGCACTCCATACGTGATAAGGATAAAAATGCCGGAGCATACTACCATTACCCTTACAGACATGATAAGAGGTGAGGTGTCGTTTGACAGCTCGCTGGTAGATGATAAGGTACTGCTGAAAGCCGATGGCATGCCTACCTATCACCTTGCGGTGGTGGTAGACGACTATCTGATGCAGATAACACACGCCTTCCGTGGAGAAGAATGGCTACCCAGTGCACCCGTGCATGTATTGCTATGGGAGTACCTGGGGTGGAAAGAGAAAATGCCACTGTGGGCGCACCTGCCGCTGATACTAAAACCCGACGGCAATGGCAAGCTGAGCAAGCGCGATGGCGACCGTCTGGGTTTCCCGGTATTTGCGATGAACTGGACAGACCCCAAAACAAATGAAGTTACAAAGGGATTTCGTGAGATGGGTTTTATGCCACAGGCATTTGTAAACATGCTGGCTATGCTGGGCTGGAATGACGGCACAGGACAGGAGTTGTTTTCGCTGGAAGAACTGGTGAGCAAATTCTCGATAGAGCGTGTGCATAAAGGCGGTGCGAAATTTGACTTTGAAAAAGCTAAGTGGTTCAATCACCAATACATACAACACACAGATGATGCTACACTGGCAAAACTTGCGCGGCCGTTTATAGAAGCAAATGGTGTATCGCCAGATGAGGAGTTGTTGATAAAAGTAGTTGGTCTCATAAAAGACCGTTGCACCCTGCTACCCGACTTCTGGGCTCAGGGACACTTTTTCTTTGCCACTCCTGAGATAACTGAAAAGGCGGTGATTACCGAAAAATGGAATGAACAAAAGCAAACATTCTTTACCGGCTGGGCAGATGCACTTGCTACGCTAGCCACCTGGACTGCAGAGGATATAGAAGCATCATTTAACGACCATGTGGCTCAGGCTGGCATAAAGAAGGGAGAGGTAATGCTGCCCTGCCGTATAATGCTGGTAGGTGGCAAATATGGCCCCGGTGTGTTTGCAATAGCAAAGCTGATAGGCATGGAAGAGACAGTGAAGAGGATTAAGGGAGCAATCGGTAGCTAATTAAAATGTATAAATAAGTGTTCGACGTCCGCCCTCCGGAACCTAACCGGAGGGCGGGCTTAGCTACCGGTTTGGCTTGAGCTATTGATACTGTGAACAGAGTGTAATTAGACCTGCACCACATTTATCTGTTCAATTACTTCCAAAGCAGTTCCAGTTTGCCGGCAGCTTTCAAGTAGTCGAGAAAATACAACCAATACTGTTGTTTGTTAGCCTGATAGCCAGCCTCCAGTTTTTGCAATTCATTCTCCTCTGTATTGAGTGAAGACACCGTTTCCTGTCCTTCAGAAACACGGGCTTGAAAAATCCCGATTGACTCTTTGAGCAATTCTCTGTTTTCCTCCTGAATTTTGAGATCAGATAATAGCTGCTCCATTTTAATTTTAGCGATAAGGGCATCTTTATGGTATTGCTCTGCTCTATCTTCTTTTTGCTGGTTGTATTGGTTTGATTGTATTTGCAGTTGTTGTATTTTCTTACTTTTATTCTCACCAAAGAGTAACGGATATTTCAGATTGAGACCTATGTAGCTAAGGCCAAACCAGGTGTTGGCAGCGGTAGGGTCAAAGGTATTGGTGTATTGATTGGCACCTAAATATCCCTTCACACTGGCTGAGGGCAAGTACTTAGCTTTCTCGACCTTAGTTTGCACAGCAGCCATTTCTCCTTTTAGTTGCAATTGCTGCAATTCAGGAATATTTGAAGAAGCCGGCTGAGTGTTAGTGATTGTAAAATTCAGCGTACTTAAAAACCCGGAATCAATAGTAATGTCCGACTGCTCAATGCTGTTATTGCCAATTAAAAAAAGGAGGTATACCTTATCTTCAATCAATTTTGACACTGCTTTTCTATAATCCTGTATCGCATTATTATGGTTAATCTTCCCTTTATTTAGTTCCGACTTCAGTAAGCGTTTCTGGTCAAATACGTTCTGCAACAATTGGTAACTGATCCAGGTCCTGTTAGTATCTGCCGCTGCAGATTTTACTCTTACTTCCTGCAAATTGATATCGATAAAAACCTGCGCAATAGTATAGGCCATCTCATACTCGCTCTGCGCCTGCGCCGCCGCTGCAATCCGCTCCTGCAATTTCGCCTCATTGATCTGCCGGTTTATTGAGACATCTAGTAAAGGTTGGTTCAGTGCCAGACCTGCTGTTTGCGACCATTTTGTACCAAACTGAATACTCTTAGTGGCATCGGCAGGATAAGCAGGATTAAATACGCCAATTGGCAAAATGGATGTCTGCAAAATAGGGTTGTATAAATAGGTGTATTCAGCACTCACCTGCGGCCAATACTTCCGGTACAATGCATCTGTTTGCAACTTGCGGATGAGCTGGTCTGACTTTCCGGCCTGTATGTTCTTCCTGTTTACCAATCCACTATTTATCGCTTGCGACAATGTCAATGGCTTTTGTGCAACAGCAGAGCCAGACACGATGAGCAGTGCAATAGAAAAGCACCGGCGAGCATATCTCTCAACAAAAGTTTTGGCAATAGATTCAATATTCATAAAAGCTTTTTAAAAAACATCATCTGAAAACTGCTGCAGGCTCTACACTTCTTATTCTGCTAAGCGCAAAGGATGCACCACTAAGCGATATCAGACCTATCGTAGCAAACATACCCAGTAGCATGAGTGGGGAGAAGGTAAAGATCAAACCAGAGTTGGCCACACCACGCCTGAAACCTTCAAGCAAAAGCAGCCCCACAAGAAAACCTACTATAGAAAACAAAAGTGCCTGTGTTAGTATCAGGCGACTTATGTACCCATTGCCTGCACCTATGGCTTTAAGCGTACCGTAATCCTTTAGCCTGTCCAGAGCAGATGAATACATGGTTAACCCGATGATAAAAAAACCGGCAATCAGTGCAAAAATGATCAATGTACCTGTGCTCAATGCAATACCACTGCTGGAAAGTATTTTGTTTACAGATGAGGCTGCAAGCTTTTGCGATGGCCATGCCCTTACGCCCTTAATCTGCCCGTTTATATCTGCGACTACATCATCCACATTTGCACCGGGCTGCAGACTCACTAAAACAGCACTTATCGTATTTACCGACTGATTTGAATAAAATCTGGCTCTTTCAATGGTAGTAACACAAAAGCTGCTCCCAAATCCACGAAAACCTTTTGTTTGCAGCGCGAAAAAAGCACGCTTTCCGTTGATCTCAAAATCTGTACCTATAGCAACATCACCACCCAGATTTTTCTTCTCAAAATACTCTCCGCTCACAGCTCCATCCAATTGCAAATCAGTAGTAACTCCTGCAATAATTTTCTCGGGCTTCAGCACCGCAAACAGCTGATTTGCATCAACACCAATTAATGTTACGTTTCCACTTGCGCCATTTTTATAATTGCAGGAGGCACCTGAAATGAGCAGTGGAAATGCCTCTTTTACTCCTTCTATTCCCTGCACGGCTCTCAGATTGCGCACATCCAGCCTGCCCAGTTGATTAACGTCATTCGTTTTGCTATCTACTACCCATATATCTGCTTTTACATCGGTAGCTAAAGCCCCCATAAGACCAGACAGAAAGAAAAACACACCCAATTGCTGACCAATAAGAAATGTACTGATAAGTATACCTACAATTACCCCAATGCTTTTTGCCTTATCGAACCGGATGAACTTCCATGCAATCTTTAACATTGTCTCAATTTTTAAGATTACCTGAAATAGCAACAACACACTCTACGCGTGCATTCAATAACAACCTATCGGGCTTATCTAGCATAATTTTAATTGTCCTTACTCTGCGGTCTTCTTTTTCTCCCGACTGATCTGTAAACAATGACTTCTTTTTGAGAAAGGAGAGTGCCAGATAAACAGTGCCCGTCGATAAGGTATCTTGTGCACCTACATTTCTTATGAACGCCCGCTGGCCTACCATTACTTTATCTGCATAGAGCTCATCGATCTCACAAACCGCAATAGTCTTACCCATAGAGCTAATCTGCGCAAATGCCTGACGGGTATCAACAGAACCGCCAATTTGCGTACTCAGCTCAAGTATCTTCCCATTCACAGGCGACTTTATAATCTTTTGCCCGCGTTCCACTTTAGCCACATGCAGCGCTGCCCTAGCCTGCTCCAATCGGCTTTTAGATACGGCGATACCCGCATACAATTTCTTAATAACGGACTGCATAGATTGTAAACCGGCAGCGGCATTATCTACTGCCTGTTGTGTCTCTGCACCCTTTGCCAATAACCGTTGCAATCGTTGCAATTCGGGAACAGCATTGTTGTATTTCGCTTCAAATTCTCCTACACCGGCTTCATCAACTTTAATCTCGTTGTACCTCGTGTTTATTTCGCTTTCCAGCTGTTTTACTTTGCCATCCTCCAGCTCATGATCCAATTCGAGCACCGCCGTTCCTTCACTTACTGTATCATTCTCCCTTTTGAGTATTTTGCTGACGATACCATTTACAGGCGAAGACAATTCAATAATGTCATTTTCCGGCTCTATTTTGCCTACGCCTACTACCTGATTTAAGGGAGCAGTAGCTTTCGAGCTGCCATTTGCTCTTTCTTCCCTGGCCTCTTTATTGCTGCAGGAACTAAGTATTAACATCAGCACTATTATGCAAAAGCAATTTTTCATAACTGGTTTTTATCTTTTAGTCGTTTCTTCCTCTGCGGGCTTGTCTGAAATAGCACCGTCTATTACGTAAATTATACGATCTGCAAATGGCGTGAGCCGTGTATCGTGTGTTACTACCGCCACTGCCTTCCCCTGGGTTGCCAGTAGTTTTAGCTCATTCATTACAATGCCCACACTTTTTATATCTAGCGATGCCGTAGGCTCATCACAAAGCATTAAATCGGGGTCTGTAACTAATGCTCTGGCAATGGCTACACGCTGCTGCTGGCCACCGCTCAGGTCATTGCTGAGGTTCTTCATCCTGTCGCCCATGCCTACTTTTTCGAGTGCAAGGGTTGCTTTTACCCTTGCTTCTTTATCGCTGACTCCCTGCAGAATAAGTGGCATCATCACATTCTCGAGTGCGGTAAGTGGCGCTATCAGATTGAATTTCTGAAAGACAAAGCCAATTTTTTCCAGTCTTATTTGGGCAAGGCTTTTTTCGTTTAGCTCATTTACCTTCTTTCCTCCTATCCATACCTCTCCGAAACTAGGGTAAATAACACAGCCTAGCAAAGACAACAAAGTAGTTTTGCCGGACCCGGATGGCCCAATTATTAGCGTAAGCTCACCTGATATAAGATCTACTGAACTGGCTTTCAAAGCTGTAATAACGGTATCTCCGGCTTTGTATTCTTTACCGGCGCCTATAACCTTTGCAACAATTTCACCAGACTTTCTTACCACTGTTCCTGCATTATTCTACTAAGGTAAACTTTCTGCAGCTAGCAAGTATTGACCATAATCATTATTCAATAGATAATTTCAATATTCAGAGATAAATGGCAATACAGCGCTACTAATGGTATGGGAACAAGAAAAAGTAAGGCAAAACAGCCCATACCATTCCTGGGCTGAAGTTAGATGCCAAAAGAAAGCCCTCCGGAGCTGACCCGGAGGGCGGGCGCTGCAACAGATACAGCTTCATTTGCTAATTTAGAGGCGGGAAGAGTTAAATATTATGATAGTTGCCTGAACCGTTGTTGTAGTATTTCATGAAGCCCGATTGATGACTCCCTTTAGGGATGGGGTCAACCTGCCTGGCTGCCGGCACGGCGTTTCTCATCCTCGGCACCGCCACGGTGGCGCATGGATGGCGGCAAGGTGCGCTTGCCAAACCTATAGGTAAACGATATGGCTACCTGCCGTGTATCTCTCTTTGCTATAAATGATTCTCTGTAATCGGTATAGGTAGATGTGGCCCTTGGGTAGCCTCGCCAGAAGATGTCGGTGGCATTGATGCGGGCAGTAGCACGTTTGTCGAAGAGGTTTTTCTGAATACCCAAATTCAGCATCCATGTTGGTTTTACCAGCATATAGCCATAGAGTTGCGGTGCCTGATAAAACCCGCTCAGCTCTGCCGACCAGTTGGCAGGCAGTATAAAGCTGTTGCTGGTATTGGCATCAAATGTGGCTCTGCCATTGTTGAGCCCCGTACCGGCTATATTGCCGGTGTATTGGGCATAATACACATTGACATTGGTAGTGTTGCTCCACCACTTATAAAACCTGAACTGATAAGAACCATTGATACCATAATAAGACATACTGGTAAGGTTCTTCTGGGTCTGTATGGTTACTTTGCGCTCGGTTAGGCTGGGTTGTATGACCTCGGTAATAGGCATAAATGTACGGGTATAATTGAGGTTGGTAATGAACTTCTGCTTGTAGGTGTAAGATAGCTCTGCAGCATAAGACAATGCCGGCATCAGGTATGGGTCGCCGGTCTTGTAAGTTGTGGGGTCCAGGTAGTAGGTCGAGGGGTTGAGCTGCTCATAGTTGGGCCGTTCTATACGGCGGCTCAGCGTTACACCCAGATCGTTGGCGGGGTTTATATGTCGCTGCACAGCGAAGCTGGGAAACAACTGTGCATAGTTTCGGGTAAACGATGAATCACCTGTGGGCCAGGTGGCATCGCCGCTAGCTATTGTTTGTTCTGTGCGCAGTCCCAGTTGGGTACTCCACTTGTCCCAGTCTTTATTGAAGTTCAGATAGGCAGCGTTTATGTGCTCTTTATATATGAAATGATTGGTGCGCTGGCTGTCCGGTATTGACATGCCATTGAGCTCATTAAAGAACAGCAGATCGTGGTCTGATGTTACCAGGCTTGTTTTGGCACCGGCTTCCATTTTCACTCCATTAGGCAGCGGCATAGCGTAGTCTGCCTTTAGGGAGCGTATTTGTGTATGCCCCTTAAGATCACCATTGAGCTTTACCGCTGGCACACCCGATGGAACAGAAGTGCCATCGGGAAAATCTGTGAAGTAGGTAGTAGTAAATTCCTGATTGCCACTGCCGGGATAGGTAGCATAGTCCGCATCTACAGACAGGGTTTTACCGCTGCTGTCGAAAGTGTGGCGCAGGTTGATATTTGCTGTGCCATTGCTCCATCTGTTGGGCGACTTGTTGTCTGTAACGAAGTGCGATAACGGCAACTGTGTAGCAGAGTCTGTAATGACAGAGTAGTTGTAACCCGTGCGCAGAAAGGAGGTAGCCTCGCCGCTCAGCGCAAAACCTACGGTGGTTTTTGAAGACAGATTGTAATCCATGCCCAGCCCACCCATATCGGTTACTATATCATAGAGGTAATGATTGTTCTGGTCGTAAGCACCGGCAAACACCCCATTGTCATAAAAATTCCGGTCGAGGGTGAGGTGATTAAAGCCTTCTCTGTCAGAGTGGTTGTAGTTGGCAAACAGGTTTACCTTTTTGTTGCGGTAGTTCATGTTTAGTCCCGCATTAGCCTTGCCATATACTCCCTGCGCATAGGTTGCATTCACACTACCGTTGAGCCCCATCTTTTTATCACGTTTCAGCTTTATATTGATAATGCCGCCTGTACCTGCAGCATCGTATCTGGCAGAGGGGTTGCTGATGAGCTCTATGCTTTCTACATTGTTAGACGGCATACTCTTCAGCATGTTGGCAAGGTCCTGGCCAGATATGGGTTGTATCTTTCCATTTATCATTACGGTTATTCCCTGCCTGCCCTTCAGGCTTATTCTATCGTTGTTATCTACGGTAACCCCGGGCGAGCGGGAAAGCACATCCATGGCTGTGCTGCCGGCATTTACTATACTGCTTTCTACATTTACTACCAGCTTATCGGCATGTACTTCTATAAATGGTTTTTGGGCACGTACTGCTACTTCTTTTAGTTCGGTGTTTTTTTGTAGCAGCATTATGTCCGGCATGGTGATGTCGTTGGCTGCAAGCACAACCTGTGCCGATGTGTATGCTATATACCCTATGATGTTCACTTTCAGTAGGTAGGTACCGTCATCTACAGGGGTGAGATGGTACTCACCCTTTTCGTTGGTCAGTTCGGTTTTTACCAGTGCTGAATCGCTGCTGCCGAGCAGTAGCACACTGGCAAATATGACCGGCTTTCCGGCATCGTCTGTAACCCTGCCAGATATGCCGCCAGCAAGGATTGCAGCGGATGGAAGCAGCAGTAAAACAGATAGTAAAACAGAACGAAAAAAGCGTGTGTGCATGGGCGAGTGGTTGACTATCCAAATGTATCAGCGGATAGCCAGCATCTGTTCACCCTCTGCGGGTGATTTGCATAATTGTAACAGTAAGTGAAATGCGTGAAGGTAAACGCGCTATGGCATATGCTCCAAACATGACCACAAGCGGGAAGATAAAAAAATTAACCACAAAGGACACAAGGGACACAAAGCTTGACTAAAGTTAGGATTGAGTTTTCGCTCGTGTGGTAATGATAGTAGCGTTGACAAAGTTCATGTAAAAGTAGCAACATGATCACCCTGAAAATTCTGTTTTCTATACAGTAGCCCGGCACCCCGGAGGAAAATTGCGCACTTTTGCTGAGATTTTTTTATTCTCATGGTTTTAGGGTAACAATACCCAGTTACACGCAGGTGTTTTGTTTTACTTAGACGACAAGATACCTTTCAAAAATAAATACAACCCTAAAATTCCAGCGGCTCCCGAGCCGCAATACATAGCTGTGGTGGCTGATGGGTCCTGATGGAACTCATTAAATGTTCTCGCAGTGCCAATCATTAAGATGATCCCAAGAAATATTTTCAAATAAGAATACTTTGAACGCCACACTGCGCAAAACTAAAAGAAATCCGTCGTAGCCGGGTCTCCTTTTTCAGGGACCCGGCGTATATCAGGGATATATAGTTGATGAATATTTTTCCGGCTTCGGAGCCTTGACCTGCCTGCGGTAGGCAAGTGTCGCCGGGTCACGGCAGAAAAAGCCGGAGACACGGCTAGGACATAACCTCAATTTATTTACCCCGGAGGAAAATTGCGCACTTTTGTTTAGAATTTTTTATTCTCATGGTTTTAGGTTTAAGTGATTGAAATTCAGTTGATTAACTTTTTATTGGCCTCAGATTCTTGCGCAAAAATTGCGCACTTTTGCGCGCGTAATTTTTGTTATATTTAATTTTTATAATGAAATGGTTTGATTTGCACGATAAAAACGGACTTGATGTAATGTGCCGACAAACTAACGGCATAATAGTGCCGCAAAATGTGTGCCAAGAATCACCGAAATGGCAGTAATGGCAGCGTAAGATATCCACAAATTTGGGAATGGGAAGACCGTGCTGTTACTGGTTTTTTCCGAGCCACATTCTGACATTTTCCGACTTTTCAGAACCCGGAACTGATGAAAAGGCAATGCAGGTAAGGGTCTTGTTTGCTTTTTCCGGTTTCTGTTAATGAAAAAAAATCAGGTTGTCATTTGCTGAAATGACTACCATGATATATCCCACAAATGCCGTGCCAGAATGGGTGAAATTGATTTTATGGCAGGGTGTGATTTCGCCAGTGAAAAACACTGGCGCCAAACGGGGGGAAGTAGAATGATTAATTACTCATTTACTTCTTCTGAATCAAGCTCACTATCTGATTTTGGTTCCTTTCTGTTTATTAAATACGTTGCCCTGCTGCCAGTTATCTTTAGTGCTACATCTACGGCTGTTATAGTTGATACGAGACTATAAGTAAAAATGAAGCAAAAGAAAATGAATACCTTTCTATCTGCTATGCCTGTGTCCGTTAAATAAGCTGTAATTATGTATATTATGATTGTAGAAACCAAAGACACAAACAAAGCAAATAAGGTATCTCGAAAATACCCAAGTAATTGAGAAAACAATTTATCTTCTGCTTCAATAAACCTTATAAATTCATTATCGGGAAAAGACATTATTACGGCAAGACTAGCAAAAAATATAGAGAACACAATCGCTAAAACATTTATTGCCATTCCGTAAACTGTAGTGCAAAATTTGTTTGTTATAGTGTCTGGTAAGAATATACATGCCATTATTACGGCGATTAATGCCACAATGGTATCTAAACTTACAATGTATCTGTTTATTAAAGTTCTCATTCCTGCTGTTTTAAATCGTCCAAAAGTTTATTTATTTTTTCAACTATGCCATATCCGTTAAGATTAGCGGAATCAAAAGAGGGTGTTCTTTTTTGCCGTTCGGATTTTTTGGAATATACTGTCACCCTTTTATTATTTTTATCAATTCCAATAGCTTTTCCAGTTCCATATCCTACATCTGCGTATATTGTATTTGCTTTTATCTCTTCATCCAGTTGTATGCCACCCTTTTTCCCTTTGTATTTTATTACCTTTTCTTTTAAATTTTGGAGCTTTAGTTTTTTATCTACACCCTGTATAATATCTATAGCGTTTGGATTTGTCGGAATTATGGTTAATTCAATCTGTATAATTTCTTTTAACTCTTCAATTTTTTTATAAAATGTATACACTTCATTAATCGCCCTAGCATCTATATTGTACCCAGTTTCCGACGCCCCAGATGCTATTAAGTCATTGAATTTTTCAATGAATGAGTTCTTATTAATGTGATTAACCACATCGGTATATAGAAGATAATTTTCAGAAAAGTCTATTATAAAATGACATTTTGCTATTATCTTATCCTCAACTAATACACTTTCTGTCTTTTGAGATTCGGTGTTTACTATTGTCTCTTCTATGTCTCCATATTTAGCAAGCTTCCCATAGATAAAATCGTTTCCGCCAACCGAATATGGCTCTATGTCAATGAATATAAATTGGCTTTTTTTGTACTTAGCGATGCTTGCATTAGTCAAGGCAAGCAATATTAACTCTTTATTCGACAACCTATTTTCAATAAATAAGGTTTCCGAATACGTCAGTTTAGCAAAAAACAGTTCCATAATTTTTTTTTGGAGTGCTACAAGATAAAATATCTTACTGAAACTGGATGTATAATTTATATAACTGATTTTCAAAGAACTTTCATAAAGTTACGGGAAAACCTATGAAGGTATAGTTTTCTGGAAAATGCTATTTACATTATGCTTTATAATATTTGTTATTTTATACGAAACGAATTTATTGTATATTGAATATGTTTAAGTAAATTTGCTAAAACGATAGAAATGGATATTATTGATAAGTTGAAGTCTGATGAATTGTATGACGGGTTTTTAGAGATGATGATTGATATGCTTATGGGGCACGAAGAAAGTACCAGATGTTTTTTTTTTAAAAAAATTATGGTGGAGTGAACTAATTCAAGAGGCGCAGGAATATGCCATAAAAAACGAGCGCTACGAGGTTTGCGACACTATTAAGAACTGCACTTCTTAATAGTTATATTTCCATAACGTTATACCATGCCTAAGAAAACCACTATTAGGAAAGAAAAGCCTGTGATTCTGTCCTCTGCGGGTCTTTGCCCTTCGCAAGACCCACCGACATCAGGGATGGAAAGGTATGTGGACTCAGATAGAAATGAAGCGTTACAAACGCTTTACCGTAGCATCCTCGTTGCAAACGAGGACGAGAGGGTAGTAGCGACCAAAACCCGTTATCACATTATATTGAACAAACACTCATTTATATAATTTATTTTTATTATATTATTTTTTTAATTTAGTATTTTTCGTATCTAATATTTGTTTGCGTTTTTTCAAATCGGACAATTCAGATCTTGAACCGAGATAAGACAAAAGAAGAAAAACAAATATAACTATGCCCGAGATTGCGATAAAATATACTGCACCCCAATTGATTTGATGTGGTGGGTGTTTGGGTATCTCTTGTATAGCATATGAAATAAAACCCCCAACAAAACTAAAAACTATAAATAATAAGAATGCTTCTCCTGGAAGGTCTTTCTTTTTTAGGTCGATTTTTTCAATAACTTGACTAAGTTCAATTTCATTATTCTCTATTTTTTTTTGAAGCTCAGTCAAGTCTATATGAAGATTGTCCTTATAGTGCGAATTTGTGTTAGTATCAATTGTGCTGTCAAATTCATTACTATTTTTTATTTCGTTTGCGAAATAATCTTGGTAATTTTTATCAAATTTTGCACTACTGCTATTTTCATAACCAGAATAAGCAATATCTTCAAAATGATCATCACCTTTTCGACCGCAAAAAGAACAATGTTCAGTACCATCACAATAGTCACATTCTTCATCCAACTCATAAGGATCGTAATGTGGATTGATTTTATCTAAACCTTCACTTTCATTCAAATCTTTATCTATTTGAATAGGTTCTGGCTCGTCGTATGAAATGTATGGCGCATTCTCTATGTATATGCTACCTGTACCGCCACATGTCTGGCATTGACCTGTGCCATAACAATACCGACATTCGCGATTATAATTTATAAAACCTAGTGTTACGATGGTTGCTGCACTATCCCCTAATTCATGAGATATACCCGTACCCTTGCACATCTTACATCTACCATCTCCACCAGAAACGAATAGAAAATCTCCTTTAGTATCAAAGCAATTTTTACAAATTTTTTTTCGTTTATTCATTAATTGGAAATGAAATAGTGTGTTAGAAATGATTCCGTTGTACGGGAAGTTCCGCAATGCATCCCGAACAAGAAAGAAGATCCCGTCACTGACGGTCTTCATTTTGACAAAGCTACATATTTAGAGCAATAAAATGTAGATTAGAGTAATGGAGTAAAACAGACGGATGTGTTGCTATTGATTTTCGGTATTTTCAATCATTTTGAGATTTCCTCAAATGCGTTTCGTAATTCGATGTGCACCCTATAGAGTAAAATCGGGGAAGATCGGGTAATCTGTGCCCCTAAGAGGAATCGAACTTTAGAATGCCTGCATTTTTTCTAAATCTTTCACAAAGAAGTTCGACTTTTGTCCGCTTCTCTTGACAATACTGCTATTTGGCGTATGCAATAATAACAAAAATGATAGCGGTATATTATAAAAAGCACCTGCATAGAGCAAACGTGCCTATCTACCTAACATAAACCGAGCATGTCACGGTTCGGCGCGGCTGCCATTGACAAGTATTATTAGACACCCGTAAGTTTACCACCCCAGCAGTAAAAAAGCCTTCGCTTTTTTACTGCATCCCACTCCTTGAAAAAAGGAGGGGAATTCCCTTACTATCTACCCAAGCTTTCTGCTCATGTTACATTGAAAGTAGCGCGGATACTATAAGTCCTTTAGCATGATGTAATGCGGGATGCCTACTTCTTCGAACTCGCTGCCAGAGGTGCCGTAGTTCATAGCTGCGTAGAAGCCCAGAGCGGTTTTGCGTGCGTGGAGTACCATGGTTTTATAACCTCTGTCGGCTGCAAGTTTTTCGGCGGCTTGTACCAGTTGTTTGCCGGCACCCTTGCCCTGCCACTGACTGTGTACTGCCATCTGGCGCAACTGCATTTGTGTATCGTCCAGGTGATGCAACATAAGGCATACAATAACGCTGCCATTGTGCTTGCCTACTAATATAATATCGGTGTGGTCTCTGGAAAGGTCATCGTTTTTGAGCGACATGCCCAGTGGCTTGCGCAGTATCTCGTCGCGCAGACCAAAGACTTCGGCATACTCGGGCGATGATGGGGTAATGGTGATGATTTCCAGGTTTTCCATAGGTCTTTAATTCAGTATTACTTCTGTTTCCTCGGTGGCCTTTACTATGAATGTCACTACCTTCTCAGACGCATGCTGACCGCCGGGACCTTTGTGATAGTGTGCCTGATATTCGCCGGGCTGTATGCGCAGGTGACTGGCAGCAGGGTCCTTGAGGCTGAGTGTGTGAAACGACAGGAACTTATCGCCCAGGCGCTGATAAAGTGTTACACTTGCCATGCCCTCTTCTGCCACAAACTTTGCAAATCCGGGCTGTAGAATCTTGATGATTTTTTCGTTGAAGTCGAGGTCTATATTGCGCACATCCTGCGGGAAGGTATTGATGATAACATGGTAATTGCCTGGCTCGTAAACCAGTTTCTCATTACACTTCTGAGTAGTGAGTTTGCCATTTTCTATGAAGAGCTCTTTGACGATAGCAGAAAACTCTGTGATGGGCCTGGAGATATTATTGGCGTATTCAAAGCTGAGGCTAGCCTTATTTACGGTTACTATTATTTTATTCCTTTTGTTGGCTTCTACTGTTACATTATTTACATAGAGGCTACGCGTCTCGGAGAAGGTGAGATGATACTTGCCGGGGGGTATGTTGGTTTGTGCATCGGGATTGCCATTGGCATCTACCGTGCGGTAAAAGCGCCTTGACAAGGTACCCGAAACAGGGTCTATCAGCATTATCTGTGGCGTGGTGGCATAAAACTTTCCCTTGCCATTAGTGAAGTACACCTCTACAGTAGTTTCGGCTGCGTCTTCGGTTTCTACCTTGTAGTCTACCGGTGTGCCCACTGATATCTTAGGACCGGTAGCCACATTCTTTGCGGGTGTTACAGCAGCCACAGCATCGAACCGAAGCGGTGGCATAGGTGGCAGCTTGCGCTGACGAAACATAGAGCCATCGGCATCGAGCAGTATAATGGTCATTATGCGCTTAGGTGGCGTCACCGGCAATTGTGCGATTTTTTCGGGTGCAGGGCGTTCCGGTATTTCATCGGCAACCATAGGTACAAAGGCTGGCAGATTAGCAACAGGATTCATGCGGGCAGCTATCGGCACTATACTTACCTGCCTGTAAGGCGATGCCGCAAGGCGTGTTATGGTTTCGGGCGTAGGGCGCACCGCTTCTTCCTCTGCAATAGTGGGAACAAAAACAGGAGGTGTTACAGCTCTGGGTCTGGTAGTGCCGGCGGCAGCAATGTCTATCTGTCTGAGTCCCTCAGGTGTTACTCTGCCGATGGTGAATACTGGCAGGCTAGCAGGCTCCTCTTCGGTGGCGGCAGATGCCATAAAAGCGGGTACCGTGGTTGTTTGCGGTTTCGGTGATTTGGGTGCACCTATTTTCAAACCCGGTATAGGAGTGGGTATGGCAGCAATGGTACCACCGGTAAGCGTAGCCTTGATGGTGTCTGTGATTTTGATGTCCGGTATTTTTACATTGAGTACCGTAGGTGTTTTAGCGGCTATCTCTTTTACCTTGGTATATTCGGTATTAGAAATACCAATAACCGGTCTGAAAGCATTGACAATCTTGCTGACTGCCGCCGGTATATCATTGTTTTTGGTCACCTCCAGATAGTCGCCCATGCAGGCATAAGCAGTTTTGAGCTGGGGTGCGGTTTCGAGGTTTACAATGTAAGGCCTGAAGAATACCTTGCTTTCGGAGAGCTTCCGCATGACCTCACAGATATCGCCCCCGCAGCTTTCGCCACCATCGGTAATGAGAATAATGCTGTACGCATTTTGGGATACATCTACCAGATCATTGTCGGCAGCCTGCTGCAGTGCATAGGCAATAGAAGTAACTCCCAAGGGTTGAATATCGTCGAGGCGATACTCCATCTGAAGCCTGTTGTCTTTGCGAAAGGGCACCTCGTTGCGGGTGTCGCGGCAGTTGTTTTCGTCTACCGTATACTGATGACCAAATACACGGAGCGAGAACTCCACGTCTTTGTTTACCCTGTATACACTGTCCATGAGCCGCAGTATGACTTCGTTAGCCACTTTCGACTTCTGCCTGCCGCCATCCCATAGGTTTATCATACTCGACGACTTGTCGAGCAAAATAAGAATGCGGGGTTGGGTGTAGTTGGCACCTATCTGAGCAGTACTACGCCCTGCACCCCAAATAGCAAACAATAAAAGTATAAATATCTTTAACCTCATGAACTTACCGTAGCTGCAAACCTACACTATTTGGATGAAAAGAAGCCCCAAGATAGCAATAAATACCCGATGTGTGCAGGGGTGAATTTTGAGGTGTATCAGACCCGTTCAACATCAGAAAACGGCACAAAAAAAATTTCACGCAAAGCCGCAAAGAATCATAGCTTGTAAAATGTACGCAAAGGTCGCAAAGCGCCTGCATTCAAAGACGAATTTTAATGTTGAAATGATGTCAGTACAAAGAAGAAAAAACTCATTACCTGAACAGCAAAGAAAATTCAAAAAGAGCCTATAATATATTAAATATGACTCAATATATTTTACTGATTTTCAAATATTGTGGACGATATTTTATCTCTTGCCAAAAAAGTTATTACCTTAGGAACGATGGCAAAATAATTTCCACACACCGGCTTATTCTTTTCCATTTTTTCTTCGTTGAAAAAAGCTTTAAATAGTTCGCTATTCTCAGTTTTTCCGCCTTGAAAAAAAGAAAAATAATTTCGCCATATTGTAGAAATTATTTTGCCAACATTCCTTAATAGAATTAAAACATGTAAGCAATGAAAATACTGGATATAAAAGCAATGAGCGGCCCTAATTACTGGTCGGCAAACAGGCATAAACTAATCGTGATGTTGCTGGATCTGGAGGAGATGGAGCAGCGGCCTACTGACAAGATACCGGGGTTTCAGGAAAGACTGACAGCACTGATGCCTACACTATATGAACACCGCTGCTCAGAAGGAGTACCGGGAGGATTTTTTCAGCGGATAGAAGAAGGCACCTGGATGGGGCATGTGATAGAGCACATAGCTCTGGAGCTGCAGACGCTGGCAGGTATGGAAACCGGCTTTGGGCGCACACGCGAAACTAAAGAACCCGGTGTGTACCATGTGGTGTTTTCTTACCACGAGGCAAAGGCAGGCATCTTTACCGCAAAGGCAGCAGTAAAAATAGCTGAGGCTCTTATAGATGGATTGCCGTATGACCTGGAAGCAGATATACAGTCGCTACGCGAAATACGTGAGAATGAACGACTGGGCCCAAGCACCGGCGCTATAGTAGAGGAAGCGATACGGAGAAAAATACCATACATCCGTCTCAACCGTCATTCGCTGGTGCAACTGGGATATGGCGTAAACCAGTTGCGGGTGCAGGCCACAGTAGCCAGCACCACCAGCAGCATAGCAGTAGAAATAGCTTGCGATAAAGAAGAAACGAAAAATCTGCTGGAAGCATCGGAAATCCCAGTACCGAGGGGTAAGATAATATATGACGAAGAAGACCTGAAAGCCGCCATAGACAAGATAGGCTACCCTATAGTAACCAAGCCGGTAAATGGCAACCATGGCAAGGGCGCTACTACTAACATACGCACCTGGGAAGATGCTGTAACAGGGCTAAAGGCTGCCAAGGTGTATGGGCGTGCGGTAATCTGTGAAAAGTTTATTACCGGTTTCGACTTCAGGGTGCTGGTTATCAACTACAAGTTTGTAGCAGCAGCACTGCGCACGCCCGCCGCTGTGACGGGCGATGGGAAACACACGATTCAGGAGCTGATAGATATAGTGAATAGTGACCCCCGCCGTGGCTATGGTCATGAGAAAGTGCTCACTGCTATCAAAATAGACCATTTCACCCTCGATATACTGGAAAAGAAAGGGTATACGCTGGAAACGGTACTAGCCAATAAAGAAGAGCTGTGGCTGAAACCCACTGCCAACCTGAGCACGGGCGGTACTGCGACCGATGTAACAGACTTTGTGCACCCCACCAATGTGTTTATGTGCGAGCGCATAGCCCGCATCATAGGGCTCAATATCTGCGGTATAGACATTATGGCCAGCGACCTGTCTACACCGATTACAGAAAATGGTGGCTCTGTGCTGGAAGTGAATGCTGCACCGGGCTTCCGTATGCACCTGGACCCTACCGAAGGCCTGCCCCGCAATGTAGCTGAGCCGGTAATAGATATGCTATACCCGCCCGGCACTAGCGCACGCATACCCATAATAGCTGTATCTGGTACCAATGGTAAAACAACAACCACAAGACTAATAGCCCACATAGTAAAACAAATGGGCTACAAAGTAGGCTTCACCACTACCGATGGTGTATACATACAAAACCAGCTGATGATGAAGGGCGACTGTACCGGTCCTGTATCGGCAGAGTTTGTGCTGCGCGACCCTACGGTGAACTATGCAGTGCTGGAATGTGCCCGTGGCGGCATATTGCGCGCCGGTCTGGGTTTTCACAACTGTGACGTGGCAGTAGTAACCAATGTAGCAGAAGACCATCTGGGGCTGAGTGGCATAGACTCTATAGAAAAACTGGCAAAGGTAAAAGCCGTAGCAGCACAAACAGTATTCCCCGAGGGATATGCTATACTCAATGCCGATGATGACCTGGTATACGAGATGCACAAAGACCTGAAATGCAAGGTAGCCTACTTCTCGCTCAATGAACATAGTGCACGCATTAAAAGGCATTGTGCCAAGGGTGGCCTGGCTGCCATATACGAAAACGGCTACATCACCATACTGAAAGGAACGTGGAAAATACGGGTGGAGAAAGTAACCAATGTACCACTGACATTCAGTGGTATGGCAGAGTTCAACGTGGCCAATGCACTGGCGGCAACACTGGCTGCTTATGTACAGGATTTCAAAACAGAAGATATACGGCAGGCGCTACAAACATTCACACCATCGCCGGCACTGACACCGGGACGCATGAATATGTTCCACTTCCGCAACTACTCTGTGATGATAGACTATGCGCACAATACGCATGGTATAACAGCAATAGGTAAGTTTATAAAATCGGTAGATGCTACTGCAAAAATAGGTATCATAGCCGGCGTGGGCGACCGCAGGGATGAAGATATCATATCTCTTGGCGAGGCTGCTGCAAAGATATTTGATGAAATAATCATCAGACAGGACAAAAACCTGCGTGGCAGGAGCGAAGAAGAAATAATAGCACTGATGTCACAGGGCATACATAATGTAGATGCCAATAAAAAGATAACTGTAATCAAAAAAGAAGCGGACGCTATAGAATATGCTATCAAAAACGCTATCAAAGACAGCTTCATCGTAATAACCAGCGACGTAGTGCCGGATGCACTGGAGCAGATAAAAAAATATAAAGCAGTGGAGGACGGAATGCTGATGTAAGGAGCATTTCACAGCTAATAAAAACAGCCACTATATCCGAAAGATATGGTGGCTGTTTTAAAATAGTTCCCGGTAAGGGTTACCGCTTCATTGCTGCTTCTATTTCGTCAGTTGTTATTGGTATTCCTTTGAAGAGGTCAATGTTTCCTGTTTTAGTAATCCAGATATTGTTTTCTATGCGTATGCCCATTTGCTCTTCCTCTACGTAGATACCGGGCTCTATGGTGAAGAGCATACCCTCTTTTACTGCATCGGTATAAGAGCCAACATCATGCACTACCAGCCCCAGATGGTGCGATACGCCATGATAGAAATACTTGCGGTAGGCGGGGTTCTCAGGGTCCTGATTCTTTACATCCGTCTTACTGATAAGCCCTATCTTCAACAGTTGTTTTTCCATCTCCGCATTTATGCCCTTCACATAATCGGGGAACAGAATTCCGGGCTTTAGTATACTCTTGCCATGGTTGTGTACTGCCAGGCAGGCATTGTATACTTCCTTCTGCCGCTTGGTGAATTTTCCGTTTACAGGTATGGTACGTGTAAGATCTGCATTGTAGTTGCCATACTCTGCCCCAAAATCCATCAGCAGCAATTCGCCATCTTTACACTCCTGATTGTTCTCTTCGTAATGCAGGGTGCGCGCTCTGTCACCCGAGGCGATGATGCAGCCGTAAGCATGGCCTGTAGCACGGTTGCGCAGAAACTCATGCGTTATCTCAGCCTCAATCTCATACTCCATTACGCCTGGCTTCACAAATTTCAGTACTCTATCGAGTGTTTTGGCAGTGATAGCTATTGCTTCCTTAGTCACATCAACTTCTTCTTTTGTTTTTATGGCACGCAGCTCTTTCATTACCCTGGCGGCCCGCTCATAATTGTGCGCCGGATATTTCTTCATCAGCTCATGTACAAAAACAAGGTCTGTGCGCAGCAACTCTGTGTCCAGTCTGTTGTGCTCATTGGTGTTCACATACACATAGTCGGCAGTGTTCATCATCACCTGCAGCATAGTGTCTACACCATCCAGCCACTGCACATTTTTGATGCCCGATATGGCCGTGGCTTCATCCTTGCGCAGCTTATGTCCTACCCATTTTTCCAACAACTCATTCGGACGAAGCAGCACCAGTACTTCCCTCATGTTTTTATCCGGATTGTCGGGGTAAAGCACCACTATTGTTTTTTCCTGTACGATACCCGAGAGCCACATTACGTCGGCATCGGGTTTGTAGCCATAAGCACCATCACCACTTTTAGGGAAGGTGGGGCTGGCAGGAAAAATAGCTACTGAATTTGGCTTCATCTTTTTGATAAAACGTTGCCGGTTCTGTTCGTATAGTTTTGATGGTATTGGCAAATATTTCATTGTATGTATATTGATTTGAGTTGTGAAGTTATGAATGTATCGTGAACAGTAAAAGCCAGGCAATAGTTTTTGCAAACAATCACCCGTTTTTTGCCCTGTTTGGGGGCTGTGAGTGCAGCAGCCGAAAATATTTATGGTTACATTTTCCCCTTGGCTGATTCCGGATACCTTCTTTTAATTTTTTTACCTTATTTTTATCCCAAAATCATTATACAATGGAATTTCCAGGCACATTACGTTACACCAAGGACCACGAATGGATTAGCATAGACGGCAACACCGCTACTGTAGGTGTTACTGATTTCGCACAGAAAGAGCTGGGCGATATAGTATTTGTAGACATTTCGGCAGTGGGCAAGCCACTTGGCGCAAATGAAATCTTCGGTACTGTAGAGGCGGTAAAAACTGTATCTGATCTGTACCTGCCGGTGAGCGGTACTATTACAGAGGTGAATGCAGACCTCGAAGCTACTCCGGAAAACGTAAACAAAGACCCATATGGCTCTGGCTGGATGGTGAAAATGACCGTTGACAATCCTGCTGATGTTGAAGGTCTGCTGGATGCAGCTGCATATAGTGCGTTGGTGGGCGAATAATAATGAAACGGTTATTTTTACAGGATTCTCCTTATACCAAACAGGCAAGGTTCATAGCTATACTATGGACCTTGCTTATTTTTATTGGGTGCCTCACACCTGCTCCTGAGCTACCCCATGTGTCTGTGCCACTTATAGACAAGTGGACGCACTTTGTACTCTTCGGGGTTTTTACTTTTTTATGGTTGTGTGTGCGACCCGGCGCTACTACTTTTCAACTTTTTACCCTCTTCTTTATATCTGTTGTGCTTGGTTGTTTTATAGAGGTGATGCAGGGTTTGCTTACCTCATTGGGTCGTAGTATGGAGCTGATGGATGCTGTAGCCGATGGTGTGGGTGCAGCGCTGGGAATGGCTGTTTTTTACATCGGAGCCCATTTTGCTAATAAAAACACGCCCTATCCATGAATCCGGATCCAACAGAAGTATTGAGCCAGACTCTCACCGCGGGTTTAAAGAGTTACTTCAGGAAAAAATTTCCGTTCAGAGAAGAACGTTCATTTCTGCCGGACGAGTGGGAAGCTCTGGGACGTAAGTACAAACGAGCGAAAGTGGCCACCAGCATCATAGCCATGCTCCAATTCTTTGGAATGCCGGTTGTAAGCGGATGGGTGTTCTACCGATTGTACCTCCTGATTGGCCACGGTATGGCTTCTGCACCAAAAGTATTCCATCCTGCTACCTGGACAATGTTCATCATTCCCGGGTTTTTCTTTGGGTTAGCCACCTTCAATACTGTCTCTACATTACTTCAAATGTTGCTGTTTGGTGCCAACTATCGCGACCTCGAATATTACCACAATGTAAAAGAGGGATATGACAATGACAGCTCGTTTCGATTGATTAGTAAGATACTGTTTGTGCCCTTCGCAATAACGCTGTTTATGACCATGACAACGATGATCGTAACCTCGCAGGATAGCTTTAGCTATAAAGGCTTTACTTCTCTGCTGCCGAAACGCTACAAATATAACGACGTGACAAAAGTAACTTTCTATAAAGGGTTTCTCACAAATAAGAAGACAATAAATTTCAGTCCACATTATGTGGTCTTCTTCAAAAATGGAAACAGAATGCCCACAAACTGGTACTTCGATGGCATAGCAGAAACAGTACCATTTATAGAAACTCTAAAAAGAAAAGGAATAGCGTCGGACAGCGCGGTTATTGACGATAACTGACCGTACTACTTTATCACTATCTCCTCTACTACCCGCTCCTTAAAGTATTCATTGATACGCAGTATCAACTGTTCTTTGCCGTATTGCAGTTCTTGCTTCAGCGGGGCTACATCGGTGTGAATAGTAAGTGTCTTATTGTGCAGATTCACTGAGCGGGTATGCTTTGCTATGGTTTTTCCGGTGATTTCCTCCCACTCTTCGCTCATGCGCAGCGCTATCACTTTGGGCTTCCATTGCGACCGCTCCAGCAACAGATTCAGTGCTTCGCCTATACTGTATGCGCCCATTATTTTTTTAGTTTGGTAAGGGTAAGTGAATAATCGGGGACGGGTATAAACAGATTGCCGTTTTTGCCCAGCAGCATCAACCTGTCTGAGCTGAGTATCTGCTGGTGTTCTTCGGGGAAGTTGATAGACGATACGATGTAGCCATAAGGCTTAAACAGCTCATTAAGCTGCGTATAGAAGTCGCTTTTATCGAGCACATACTTCGCCATTTTGGTATAAAAGTGTACTTCGGTGTATTCTGAGCCGTCAAACAACTCGGTAGTTTTTTTCAGGTTGTCGGCATTTTTTTTCAGATAGTCTGCCCAGTCTGTAGAGCTGGTATAAATTTCTGTTAGTTTGCGTGTCAGGTCTTTGTAGGGCAGCATATTGATGGAGAAACTGGAGAGGTTGATTTGCTTTTTTGCTGTTGCGGCATCAAGCATCTTTTTTATTTGGGTAGCTTCTTCTGCAAATGTAAGCTGCAGTGTTTCAGGCTCATCGCCCAATTCATCGGCACCCGGCTGATATATAGCCTGATTGCGGTTGCCTATGCCCTGTACAAAAGATCTGTATATGGTGAGTGTTTTCACACCACCTGCATTTTTTTCCTTTACTGTTACTGTGGCACGTGTAGTATCTACAGTCAGTTGACCATAGCTATTGGCAGCCCCAACAATCATTAATACTAGCAGCAGATGTTTCATCTGTTGCAAATATCTGCATTTTATGTGGAGAAAGAAACCTGAAAACACAATAAATAGGATTAAGTACGTATACAAGCACTGCCTTTGCGAAAAAATAGCCTAAATTTGCATCTTTATATTTTTATTAAATTATCGACAGGAAGTGGTAAATCCCCAAGGACATTTAGTAGCAGTAGGAGGCGCAGAAGATAAAGGAACGGACCTTGAGAAAGGAATTGTGCAGAGAAATCGCCTCAATTTTTTTGAGTTAGGCATTCTCAAAAACATTATCAGCATTATTCAGGGTGAGCCCAGAGTAGAGGTTATCACCACTGCATCTTCTATCCCAGATGAGGTAGCGGAGAATTATGTATCCGGTTTTCAGAAACTAGGATGTGATAATGTAGGTCATATGCGTATCCGCAACAGGGAAGATGCAACCATACCAGAATATATGGAGCGGCTGAAAGCGTGCAATTGCATTATGTTTTCCGGCGGCAACCAGTTGCGCCTATCATCCATTTTTGGCGGCACAGAATTTCTGGATATTCTGAAGCATCGATATCAGGAAGAAGACTTTGTAATAGCCGGCACCAGTGCAGGTGCCATGGCTATGAGCAATACCATGATATATGAGGGTAATGCAGCCCTTGCCAACCTGAAAGGAGAAGTGAAAATAACTACCGGTCTTGGCCTGATGCATAATGTAATTATTGATACACATTTTGATAAACGGGGCCGGTTCAACAGACTGGCACAAGCCGTAGCAGCACAGCCAGGTGCCATAGGTATAGGGCTGGGCGAGGATACAGGTATCATCGTGTCGGCAGGACATGAGCTCAAGGCGATAGGCTCAGGCAGCGTGGTAATTATAGATGGCAAGAACATAGACTACAACAACATTGCCGATATCGGTTTTGGCAAACCCATTTCAGTAGAGAACATTACGGTGCACATAATGTCAAAAGGCGATGTATACAATGTACATACGAGGAAATTTGAAGGTAGTGAGATAATCATCAATGATGAGGATTGATTTAAAGCAATCAATCCTTGTATATCTTTACTTCATTTCTATCTTTAGTACGACAGGCGCGGTACATTCCCTCGCTGTTGAATGGCATTGATACATTGCCCTGGTTGTCTACTGCTACCAGTCCGCCCTCGCCACCTATCTTCACCAGCTTGTCATACACTACCAGTTTACATGCGTCGTGTAGCGAAAGACCTTTGTATTCGATGAGGCAAGAAATGTCATAAGCCACTACTGAGCGAATAAACAACTCGCCATGGCCTGTGCAGGAAATGGCACAGGTTTTGTTGTTGGCATAGGTGCCTGCGCCGGGAATGGGGCTGTCGCCAATTCGTCCATACTTCTTGTTGGTCATGCCGCCCGTGCTGGTAGCCGCAGCCAGGTTGCCATCTTTGTCTAGTGCAGCAGCTCCTACTGTCCCGAATTTTTTATCTGAATGGTCGAGTTGTACTTTGCCTTCGAGCAATGCTTCCTGCCATTGTTTGTATCGTTGTTCGGTATAGAAGTAGGAGTCGGGTTCAAACTCAAAGCCCTGCAATCTTGCGAAATCCTCAGCCCCCATACCTGCCAGCAGCACATGGCCGCTGTGCTCCATTACCGCCCTTGCCAGACGCACAGGGTTTTTTATACCATTTACACCACATACACCTCCCGCTTCCAGGGTTTTACCGTTCATAATAGCAGCATCCATCTCATGCTTTCCGGCACTGTTGAACACAGCCCCCTTACCCGCGTTGAATAAAGCGAAATCTTCCAATGATGCAACCGCTGCCGCTACCGCATCGAGGCTGCTGCCACCTGCTGCCAGTATGCTGTACCCTGCATGCAGTGCATCCTGCAATCCGTTTTCGTATTGTAGTTGCAGCGCCGGTGTCATGGTACTGCGGAGTATGGTGCCTGCGCCACCGTGAATAGCAATGGATATGTTGTGTGTCATAAGTAGTAAAGATATGCAACTGTAAAGGAAAGACTATCTTTTCAACCTTGTATCGAATGAGAAAGGAGCTAGTTTACGATTTTTACTTTTCTCACGCCAGGGCAATTGTAAAAATAGATTTTAGCAAAAAAAAAAATAAAAAAGCGGCTGACAAATGCCAGCCGCTTTATAAAGATAAATTCGTTCAACATCCTAGATATCAATCTTCGCATACTTAGCGTGTGTTTCTATAAAGTGGCGGCGTGGTGGCACCTCGTCGCCCATGAGCATAGAGAATATCTCATCGGCATAACTCATGCTCTCGATAGTTACTCTTTTCAGGGTGCGGGTGTCGGGGTTCATGGTAGTGTCCCATAGCTGCTCCGCATTCATCTCACCCAGACCTTTGTATCGCTGAATGTTCACAGAGTCTTCCTTGCCTTGTCCCAGCTTGGCCACTGCGGCTATTCTGTCTTCTTCTTCCCATGCATATATCTGCTCTTTTCCTTTCTTTACAAGGTATAGCGGAGGCTGTGCCAGATATACGTGTCCCTGCAATACCAGCTCCTTCATATACCTGAAGAAGAATGTAAGGATAAGTGTGGCAATATGCGAACCATCCACATCGGCATCCGTCATGATGATGATCTTGTGGTATCTTAGTTTTTGCAAATTCAGTGCCTTAGGGTCTTCCGGTGTACCTATTGATACTCCGAGAGCGGTGAACATGTTTTTGATTTCCTCGTTCTCGTAAATCTTGTACTCCATTGCCTTCTCCACATTCAGTATCTTACCTCTGAGTGGCAGTATAGCCTGATAGCTACGGTCGCGGCCCTGCTTGGCAGTACCACCCGCCGAGTCTCCTTCGACCAGGTAGAGTTCGCATTTTTCCGGGTCGCGCTCAGAGCAATCAGCGAGCTTGCCGGGCATACCACCACCGGTGAGTACGCTTTTGCGCTGCACCATTTCGCGGGCCTTGCGGGCTGCAGCACGTGCCTGTGCGGCAATAATTACTTTGTCTATTATCAGCTTTGCAGCCTTGGGGTTTTCTTCCAGATAGGCTTCCAGTACGCGGCTCACGCACACATCTACCACACCCATAACATCGTTGTTACCGAGCTTGGTTTTGGTCTGTCCTTCAAACTGTGGCTCCGGTACTTTTACCGATATGATGGCACTCAATCCTTCGCGGAAGTCGTCGCCGGTAATGTCTACCTTGGCTCTTTCAAACAGCTTGTTCTTATCGCCATAGGACTTGAACACACGGGTAATTGCCCTACGGAAACCAGCCACGTGTGTACCTCCCTCTATGGTGTTGATATTGTTTACGTAAGAGAAGATATGCTCGTTGTAAGAAGTATTGTAAGACAGCGCAACATCAACTGCTACATTTGATTCCTTGTCGTGTGCCTCTACAAATATGGGGAATGGCAACAACGGATCGCGCTTGCCCTTTGCATCCAGCATTTGCACAAACTCTACTATACCGCCTTCGCTATAGTAGGTTTCTGTCACCAACTGACCTTCTTCGGTAATCTCACGCTCGTCATTGAGTATGATGCGAATACCCTTGTTCAGGTAGCTTAGCTCACGCAGACGACCTGCCAGAATCTCGCGATTATAAATGAGGTCTTTGAATATGGTGCCATCCGGATGAAAGTGTACGAGTGTACCTGTTTCTGAGGAAGGAACACCTGTTTCGCGCACAGAGTAAAGCGGAGCACCTTTTGAGTATTCCTGCTCAAAAGTTTTGCCCTCACGTTTTACGGTTACGTGCATGTGGCTGCTCAGTGCGTTTACACAACTCACACCCACACCATGCAATCCGCCGGAAACCTTGTAACTATCTTTATCGAACTTGCCACCCGCATGCAGCACTGTCATTACTACTTCCAGCGCTGAGCGACCCTCCTTGGCATGTATACCGGTAGGTATACCACGGCCATCGTCCTGCACACTTATAGAGTTGTCGAGGTGTATAGTGGTGGTTATATTTTTGCAATGACCGGCAAGTGCCTCATCAATAGAGTTGTCTACTACTTCATACACCAGGTGGTGCAATCCCTTCACACCTATATCACCAATGTACATCGCAGGGCGTTTTCGCACCGCTTCCAGTCCTTCTAATACCTGAATACTCCCGGCATCATACTCGGCGGGAATCTGCAAAACTTCATTTTCCTGTTCCATCAATTTGTATAAATATTATAAAAACAGCCTCGTAATTCCAGCAATAAAATGAACCAAAATCTACCAAATCAATGAGTCCATTTTGCCGGCTGAAAGCTGCGTATTTTGAGCCAAATAAAATATGTGAATTTATTGAAATCTAACGTTACAAAGATACTCTGAAATTAGGGATTAAACAACTAAAAGATATAACAAAGTGTGGATAAAAGAAGTCATGTTTTCAGGCGAAAGGGAAACCGACATATTTTCTATTTTTTGCGTATATAAACAGCAAAAGAACAACAGAATATATTACTCAGGAACAAAAATACCTCTATTAAAATAAGCCTATGTAACAGCGAACAAACACCGCAATAATAGATGACAACGACTGACTTGTTGCTATCAAAGCCCGCCTACCTGAATCTTATAAACTTCTTCGCGCTGTGTATTGATGGGTATGCCCAGCGCCTCATAGATGTAATCCTGTGCTGTGGTACGCACACTCAGCTTATTTATCTTGGTGTTAGAGCCGGATGGATATACCCTGTTTGACAGGAATACAAATACCACGCCACTGGCAGGATCTGCCCATACACAGGTACCGGTGAACCCCTGATGCCCAAAGGTGAGCGCACTCCACCTGTCGCCGGCACCACCGCCATTATCTTCCTTGGGTAAAGCCTTATCAAACCCCAACCCACGATGACTGATTTTGCTACCATATGCGGTAAACTTATCTACAGTTTCAGGCTTGAAATACCGCTTGCCCCCATAGGTTCCCTTGCTTATGAGCATCTGAAATATTATAGCTACATCTCTGGCAGTTGCAAACAGACCTGCATGGCCGCCCACACCGCCCAGCATGGCCGCTCCGGGGTCGTGCACATAACCACAAATAGTACCCGGCCTGAAAGAAGTTTCTATTTCGGTAGGCGCTATCTCTGTAGAGTCGAACCGGCGCAGGGGATTATACAAAGTACGTTTCAGCCCCAGGGGCTTGTAAAACTCGTCTTCTGCATACCTGTCTATGGTCTTACCCGTAATAGCCTTTACTATAGCGGCCATAAAGTAAAAGTCCAGATCGCTATATAGCATCTTACCTACATTATCCAGCTTACTGGCATAAATTCGGCTCCACATGGTATCGGTATAGTCGCTACGCAGGTACACATTGCGAGCCACCTGCGTAGCAAAAACCTGGTCGGGCCTGCTGCGGCACAGCTCTTCCTTTACCTTGCCGTCTTTTTCCAGAATCTCTTTGTAAAAAGGTATCCATCCCTTTAGCCCCGCCTGGTGCAGCATCAGGTCTTTAATTTTTATGTTCGCCTTGTTGGTACGTCTTGCTTCGGGCAGATAGTCGGCAATTGTTTTTTCCAGGTCCAGTTTTCCCTGTTCGTAGAGGCGCATCACGGAGATGGTAGTAGCAAGCACCTTGGTACACGATGCGACATCGTAAATAGTATTTGTGTCTACCTCCTTTTGCTTTTTATAGTCGAGGTAGCCAAATGACTTGTCATAAAATACATTTCCATTTCTGGCAGCCAAAACACGCGCACCGGGAAACACACCCTCCGCAAGACAGCGCGCCATAAACATATCGAGCCGGTTGAGTGCAGCCGGCTCTACAACACCCGCATCTGCAGGGAATACATTTTTCAGTGTTGCTGAAGGTTCTTTCAATACAGTACGCAACTTGAACGGCGACGGGCAAATACTTTGTCCTTCTACACAGGCTGTTACCGGCAACTTACCCTTTGCTTTAGCCTTTTTAAGCAGTATGTTGGCTATAGCAAGCTCTGTAAGCGTATCGTCTTCGTAAGACACCATCAGCGACCCACTGCCGCAAAAATACTGCATGGCATAGGCATTGCCCATCAGTACTATCATTACATTGCGCATAAAGCCGGCTTGTTGCAAAAATGCTATGGCCTCATCGTTTAGCCCATAGTTGCTCCCCGGGGTGAAGCTAAGGTTGTGGATACCGATGATAACGGAACTATAGCGGGAAAGGCTTTCGAGTAATTTCTGTGCGCTATCTGCTTTAGTACCCTTGGGCATCCACGCGGCTGTTACATTGTCAAACCTGTCTTCCAGTGCGGCATAGAGCGGTGTAGACTCAGTAGCATTGATGCCTATATAACCAATGCGCATTGTTTCATTCAACTTCTTCAGTATCTGATTATCATCTCTCACCAGTGAGATGGCAGCCCTCGCAACCCTGCTTCGAAAACTGTCTACCTCGCGGTTAAGATCAGTAGCAATGCCATAGGTTTCTATATCTTTCCATGAGGCAAGGCCTGCATCATACTTGGCTGCAAGTATCTTTTTTACGCTTGCTTCGAGTCGAGTTTCAGTCAGTATATTACTATCTATGGCAGCACTGATTTTGTCAATTGCTGCAGGTATATTCTGTGGCATCAGTAATATATCATTGCCGGCTGCAAATGCTCTTAAGTCTGCTTCACCCGGCTCAAAGTATTTGGTAAGCCCCTGCATATTCATAGCATCGGTTATTACCAAACCTTTATAATTCAGCTTGTTTTTGAGCAGTCCGGTTATGGCATCGGGAGATAGTGTGGTAGGCACATGTGGGGTACTATCTATTGCCGGCACCTCCAGATGAGCTACCATTACTGCTTTCACTTTTTCGGCTATCATTTGCCGGAAAGGATACAATTCCACAGAATCTAGCTGCTGCAGAGAACGGGCAATGAGCGGCAAGTCTGAGTGTGAGTCTACATCTGTATTGCCATGTCCCGGAAAGTGCTTTGCACAGGCCATTACACCGTTTTTCTGGAGGCCACGTACATAGGCTCTCCCAAGTCGGGCTACCCATACTTTCTCTTCGCCAAATGAACGGGAATTGATAACCGGATTTGAAGGGTTATTATTTACATCTACATCCGGTGCAAAGTTGATATGGACGCCAATACGATTGCACTGAGCTGCAATAGCTGACGCCACCCTGAATACCAAACCCGTATCTCTGGTTGCACCCAGCATCATCTGTCGCGGAAAAGCCTTCACGCTGTCCAGCCTCATGCCCAGCCCCCACTCTGCATCCATTCCTATCAGCAGCGGTGTTTGGGCCATGCGCTGATACTTATTGGTAAGCAGGGCCTGCCTGGCAGGGCCACCCTGAGAGAAAATAACACCACCTACCTGATGTTTATTAATGAGTTCAATAATCTTCTCGTCAGTGGTAACCGCAGTTTTACCGCCTGAGAAAACCTGCACCATAAACAGCTGACCTATGCGCTCTTCTCTGCTCAGCGCATCATAAACACTATCTACCCAGTATGTCCTGTTCTGATTATCGGTACGCTGAGGCTTGGCCCTATATTGGGATTGCGCACTGGCAAAGGTAAATAGGAATAAAAAAACAAGCTGAAACCTTAAAGTCGCCCGGAGGAATACACTCATTAAACAAAAATAATCTTATTCCTAAAATATCGGTAAAAAAAGCCCCGGAAAACATCCCGGGGCTAAATATCTGATGTTCTTTATTACTAATTCTGTTGGTATATAAGGCGTACGATAGCAGTACTGCCATCGCTGCCGCTGAAACGGCACATATATACACCCGCTGCCAGATTGATTGGCAATGTGATGGAAGTGGTTTTTGCTGATACCGGATAACGTTGAACTTCCTTTCCTTCAATAGAATAAACAACAACATCACCAGCTACCGGAGATTCAAAAACGATGTTTCCAGTAGTGGGGTTTGGATAAAGTTTTATGTCTGCGGTAGCCACTTGTTTTACAGATGCTGCACATACTTCCGGGGTCAACACGGTAATATCAAATGTAGCAGTATCTCTGCTGCAGGCGTTGGATACTATGTATTGAATAGTAGTTACTCCGGGAAAAAGTGCCTTTACCTTTCCTGTGTCATTTACACTTGCAATCCACGGCTGCGTGCTGCGCCAGGTGCCACCGAATATTGGGTTTGTAACCACAAAAGAGTCGCCCATACATATAGTAGCCAATCCGGTAATAGTGCCGGGGTCTACCAGAGGATGTACTGTAACAGTAGTAATGGCAGTAGAGGAACCGCAAGAATTGGTGGTGGTGTAAGATATAGCTGTAGTACCTGCGGCTATACCTGATACTACACCAGAAGCAGAAACTGTTGCGACAGGTGTGCTGGCATTACTCCAGGTTCCTCCGGCAACTGAGTTTGAAAGCAGGCTGGTAAGGCCAATGCAAACATTAAAATTACCGGAAATAACACCTGCATCGGGCAATGGAGACACAGTAATGGGGAACTTAGTAACGTCTGTTCCGCAACCGTCAGTAAAACTATACAATACAGTATCTGTACCACCCGAGATGCCGGCAAGAACACCGGTTGCGCTTATTACAGACACAATGCCTGTAGTCATGCTCCAGGTGCCACCTGCTACACTGGACGTCAATGTAGTAGTATCGGTTTCGCATAGCGTAGAAGCACCGGACACTGTACCTGCGAATGTATAAGGATGTACAATGATAGCAGCCGTATCGTAACAACCAGTGGGGAGTGTATATGTAATTACAGAAGAACCTGCGGCTACGCCGGTTACAATACCGGTAGCAGCACCTGCTGTAGCAATGGATGTACTGCCACTGCTCCATGACCCGCCGGCAGCAGCACTGGCAAGCGTAGTAGCAGCACCTGCACATACACTAGCTGCACCCGAAATGGCATCAGGCAAAGCATTAACTGTAACAATAGCAGTAGCGTTGCATCCTGTAAATGGGTAAGCATAAGTCAAAATTGCAGTACCTGCTGATACACCTGTGACTACGCCCGAAATACCTGTAGCTACTGATGCTATGCTTACGTCGCTGCTTGTCCAAGACCCCATGGGGGGAGTGCTGCTGAGAGTAGTAGTTAGTCCTTCACATACTGACAATGTACCTGTAACTGCGGCCGGAGAAACATTAACACTCACTACATGGGTGCGTCTGCAGCCTGTAGGCAATGTGTAAGAAACCGCCGCAGTACCATGAGAAACACCTGTAACAACACCTGAAGAAGAACCAACACTTACTGTACTGTGTATGCTGCTCCACGAGCCGCCAGTGCTGATAGTAGCGAGTGTGGTGGTGTGGCCGATACATACATTGTCTGCACCTGAAATTACTTCCGGCAGCGGATTTACATTAAGGACAGTAGTTCTGAAACAACCATTGCTGAGCGCATAAGTAAATGTAGCAGTACCTGCTGCTACACCACCCACAAGCCCTGTGGGTGTTACTACTACAGCCACTGATGTATTACCACTGATCCATACGCCCAGTGGTACTGTATTGATCAATGTGGTTGTAGACCCGGCACATACCGTAGTGATACCGGTAATAGGAGAAGGAGAAGTGCTGACAGTAACCACTGTAGTGGCTATGCAATTTCCTGGCATTTTGTAAGTAATTAAAGTAGTACCCGAAGCAATACCAGCAATAATTCCGGTAGTAACGCCAACAGAAGCTCTGCTGGGTATCTGACTGCTCCACGTCCCACCGGGGGTCGTATTTGCAAGTGTAATGGTATCGAGTACGCACAAAGGCGTAGAACCTGTAATGGCATCCGGTGTAATGTTGACAGTAAATACGGATGTAGCGAAACAACCAGTAGGCATGACATAACTTATTTGGCTGGTGCCGCCAGTTAAACCAGCTATGATGCCTACTGTGGGTGAAGTAAAGGAAGCTACTGCTGTATTTGTACTGCTCCATGTGCCACCGGATACAGCGTTAGTAAGTACCCGTGTACCGCCGCTGCACACACTAATGAAGCCACCTATATTTGGCGGCTGAGCGTTAACTGTAAATGCAGAAGTGGTGCTGCAGCCTGAAGGTAAAGTGTAAGTGATTATAGCTGTGCCATTAATTATACCGGTTACTACGCCGGTAGTGCCACCAACTGTGACCCGGGTACTCGTGCTACTCCAGACACCCCCTGCCGAATCGTTGGTAAGCGTAACACTGAATGTACGGCAAACTGTTACTGGTCCAGCTATTGCCACAGGCAGTGCATTTACTGTAAAGTCCATAGTATCTATTGCACTACCACAACTGTTTGTTTTGGTGTAGTATACTTCCACTGTTCCACCGCCTATACCGGAAACGACACCGGAATTGCTGCCTATACTTGCTATAGCCACATCGGCAGTAGACCAGCTGCCACCGCTTACCGGATTTGTGAGTGATACATTGTTACCTGCACACACATTAGGTGTACCTGAAGTAATGCCTACGGTAGGAAACACCTCGACCGTAGCTACTGTAGTAGCATGTGCGCTGCCGCAGGCATTTGTTACTGTGTATGAAATATTGGCTGTGCCTGCTGCTATACCAGACAATACGCCGGTACTACCTACATTGACAATAGAAGTATTTGATGAAGACCACGAGCCGCCTGTGCCGGAGAAAGTAAGAGGCGTAGTGCCAGCCACACATACTACTGCAGCGCTGGAAATAGTACCAGCAACGGGAAATATACTTGCCGTAACAATTGCAGTGGTAATACATCCGCTTAGGGTATAAGTAATATCAGTAGTACCGGCAGCTACACCCGAAACAATACCCGTTGTACCAATCGTGGCTACTGACGGTGTGCTGGTGACCCAGGTGCCCCCTGCAGAAGAACTGCTGAGCGTAGTAGCAGACCCAACACATACCTCTAAAGTGCCTGAAATAGCAGCCGGTATGGCATTGACAGTAATAGTATATTGGACGCTGGTGCTACCACAACCGTTGGTGACCGTATAAGAAATATTGGTAGTGCCGGCAGATAAGCCGGATACAACACCGGTTGTGCCTCCGACGGTTGCAACCACAACATCAGAAGACGACCAGACACCGCCAGCGGTGTCGTTGGCAAGTGTTATAGTGTTTCCAACGCATACCTGACTAGTGCCGGTAATAGCTGCAACTACAGGCAGTGGATTCACAGTAACAACTTCCGTTGCAAAATCGGCCCCTATTGTATAGCTGATGACTGCAGTGCCAGCTGCAACGGCAGTTATTAAACCTGTAGCAGGATCAATTGTTGCTACAGCCATATCAGTGCTTGACCATACACCACCCGGGTCAGTGTTTGACAGCGTTGTAGTATCGCCGGGACACACGGTGAAAGTACCTGTAATGGGCGATAATGGCGGAGGCGAAGGCATTGCATTTACCGTACCTGCTATCAAAAAAAAGACGGGAAGCAGATAATAAAACAGCACATTTTTCATAAAACACTTTTTGATATAAATAAACAGAATCGCAATATATGAAAAAGTAGCTAAATTCTATAATCGGGCTGATAAAAACATCACTATTAATTAAAAAACAGTATACAAGGAACCGACCCGAAAAAGGGCAAAAACGCCTCAGGAAAAGTTGTAAGGTCATTTTCACTAACTTTACGAGCCGATTAGATCTTGCAAGCGGCAAGGGCAAATGCTATTTTATAAATTATGACGCGCATATTATTCTTGTTTTTTTTGATGGTTACTTCTTTTAGCAGTAGCCGGGCCCAGGACACAGTGAAGGCAGTAGTGCCGGTATATGGCTATACGGGAGATATGGCACAGGGCAAAAAATCGGGGCAAGGTGAGTGTACCTGGACCACCGGAGACCGATATGTGGGTAGCTGGGCAAATGACACAATGTCCGGTACGGGTACTATGTATTATGCCAATGGCAACCGTTATGAGGGGGAATGGAAAAACGGCGCACAAAATGGTAACGGGAAATTTTACTGGAAAAACGGCGATGTATACGAAGGCACATTTCTTAACAACCAGCTACATGGCCAGGGTATATGCACATGGATAAACGGCGAAAAATATGAAGGGGATTATGTGAACAGCAATCGCACTGGTTCCGGCACCTACTCCTGGGCAAACGGAGACAAATATGTAGGCCATTTTGAAAAAAATGTAAGAAGCGGCAAGGGCACGTACTACTATGAAAATGGTGCCCGATATGAAGGCGCATGGAAGGGCGATAAGAAAAGCGGCAACGGCATATTTACCTGGAATAACGGAGACCGCTACGATGGTCATTTTGAAAATGATGTAAAGGACGGATATGGCAACTACTTCATATCGTCAAGCAAAGCAAGTGTAACTATAAGATATTCTCCAAGGTGTAAAAAATACATGGGTGCCTGGAAAGATGGTGCTAAGAATGGCTTTGGACGCTGCTACAGCAAAAAAGGAAAACTATTGTATCAGGGTAAGTTTGAGAATGATAAGCCTACCCAGAGGTATCCGGGAGTACATTGATGAGGGTTGCCTGAACATTTTCTTAGTTTGCTATTTGTAGATTAGTTGCTCCTGTACCGAAACATTTCCCTGAAGCCCGCCAGAATGTATGCACAGAATTTTATGAAAAGTGGAGAAGTAATTATCTGTGAGCATCTGCTCTAAATTGTACATCATTTTTGAGGTGTAGACAATGTCCAGCGGTATTTTGTTGTCTTCATAAAAGCTGTTCATAAAGTGCAGCAGTTCATCATTCCACTTACCGAATCCCCCGAACCGTGTATCATTGAATAACGTCCAGTTTTCGGGCTGCTCAGATGGCAGGTGGCCGATTATGTGTTGGCGTTGCTCTGTACTCTGTTTCATAGGTACAAAGCCGAGTAAGTGCTGTAGTGGATTGAGCTTCAGCCGTAGTCCGGCAAGAGTAGTGCCTGTGCCTACGGAGAGCGCAACATGCGTATAGGAACTTCTGACAAAACGGTCTATAAGCCCTGCCCCAGCTCTGCCCCGCTCATTGGCACCACCTTCGGGTATTATCAGTATTTCATCGAAGTGCGCTACCAGATTTTCTGCCCAGCCAGGCTGATGTTTGTTGCGGTAATCGTCGTGGGTCACAAAAATCAGCTCCATACCATTCTCACGGCACTGCTGCAGTGTGGGTGTGAGCGTATCGAAACTGCCCCTCACAATGCCTACCGACTGTAGCCCAAACTGCCTGGCAGCAAATGCTGTTGCAGCAAGATGATTGGAAAAGGCACCACCAAAAGTAACTATCGTTTTAAAACCTTTTTCAATAGCATAACCCAGATTCAGGCGCAGCTTGTACCACTTGTTGCCCGATATGGTGGGGTGCAGCAGGTCGAGCCGCAGCATGTCCATTGCCGCTACCTTCCCTTTGTACCGGCATTTGTTGAGCGGTTGAATAACAACACGGCGGTCATCAATTATTATACCCATATTCCCGCAGGTAGTTTTCGTTGTCGCGCCACTTTGGGCGCACCTTTACAAAGAGTTCGAGATGAACTTTTTTCTGCAGAAAATCCTCAATGTTTTTGCGGGCATTGATACCCAGTTGTTTTATCATGCTGCCACCCTTGCCCAGCAATATCATTTTCTGGGTTTCGCGGCTTACTATGATGTCTGCTTTTATCACATTGAGTGTGGTCTTCTCTTCAAAGGCCTGAATGAGTACCGCAGCGTGGTAGGGGATTTCCTCTTCATATAGCGCATATATCTGCTCCCTTATGAGCTCTGCTACAAAAAAGCGTTCATTGCGGTCTGATATACTGTCATCGGGATAGAAGGGCATACCCTCCGGCAGTGCCTGCAGCACCAGCGGCATTATTTTATCAGTGTTGGTTTGTTTCTTTGCCGATATGGCCATTACCTGCCATGTGGGGTATTTTTCCTTGTATTGTTTTATCAGCGGCTCCAGCGTGCTCTTATCTTTCAGGGTATCTGTTTTATTGAGCAGCAGCAGTGCAGGTACTTTTAGTTTCAGGCTGTTGGCTATTGCTTCAAATTCTTCTATAGGGCGGGCTATATCGTGCATCATTATTGCCACATCAGCATCTTCCAGCGCACTTTTTACCTGCGACATCATTTTCTGGTGCAGCTTGTACTTGGGCTCCATGATGCCCGGTGTATCTGAAAATACAATCTGGTAGGTGGGCTCAGACAGTATGCCCAGTATACGGTGACGGGTAGTCTGCACCTTTGGTGAGGTGATAACCAGCCGCTCACCCAGCAGCAGATTGAGCAAGGTGGACTTGCCCGCATTGGGTGCTCCAAATATATTCACAAAACCTGCCTTGTAACTACCTGCCATAGGGCAAAAATAGTTCAATACTTGCGTATACCAATCAAACAGGATAAGGAAGGTTTGCAGCAACTGTATTCCGGTTTTGCAGAAGAACATAAACCTTGTATGTCACGATTCGTCGCTGCGGCAAATGACAAGTATTATTACATACCCGTAACTTTACCACCCCAGCTGTAAAAAAGACTTCGCTTTTTTACAGCATCCCCTCCTAAAAAAGGAGGGGAATTCCCCCATTTCCTACCGATGACCTTTGCTCATGTCATTTCAAAAGTTTTGGTGCGCAGCAAACTTGCCCGCCGCAGTATGACACACAAAAAAGGGGCTCTTGCGAGCCCCTGTACTATTGGTTTGACAAAATATTACTTGATCAGCTTCTTGTAGAAGTTACCAAACTTGAAGATGTCGATGTATGTTTTTGTTCTTTCGTAGATTTCTTTTATTTCTTCCATGCTCAGCTCTTTACCGGTGCTCAGGTTAGCTTCTTCCGTAGGAATTTTTACAGCACCCCATGGCAGCAACTGCTCCAACTCCTGACCATGCCAGCTTGGGTAAGCAAGTGTTTTGCTGGTACCTATGCCTACTTTCTTGAGCACATCAGTTAGTGTACCTACTTTGTCTTTCAGCAGGTCGTCGAACTTGATTATGTGATAATGATCAGGATATTTCTCAGCAAACATAAGAGAGAAATACTGGCAATTTACCCATCCGGTCATGTAGTGAGGGATAGATAGTGGCACTGCGCGTTTTTTAGTATCGGCATAAGCAGAGAACGGATTACGTACCACATGGAAGATGTGCGCCTGACCGTTGTATTCTTTAATTATTTTATCACCATCAACACCAATGATGGGGCTGTAGCCAACATACGCTTTTTCTTTTCCGGAATGTTTGTAGTTTTTCCATGAAGTGAAAGTAGCACGGAAAAAGGCCTCCATAATATTGGCTCTTGAAAGTTCTTTTCCTTTCAGGAATTTCAGGAAGTCTGCTTTACGGTCTTTATCGCTCATCTGAATGTCCGCATCGCGAAACTTACTTACGTAAGGCGTTTTTGCTCTGATTTTTCCTTCTTCATCTATTATCAGTTCATAAACCTCATCGGCAGAAGCAGAACCCGGGAAAATAGGCCAGCGATACTTGAGCGGATAAAGGCTCGACAAGAAGTCATTTACATACTTAGTACCCGGCTGAGACTCGAATGGATAAACATACAGTTCGGGATGGCCATCGAGCAGGCGATGGGTTGTATTGCCGCCATTTTCGTACATGGCCGACAGCATAATGAACTTATAATCTGATTTTTTCATCTTTTAATTTGGAATGTTATATTTGGAATTAGACGCAAAAATAATTTTTTATACCAAAGAAATGGAAAAATTTTTTTTATCAATATCATTATCTTTTAATGATATGAAGGGAAAACCGCTACAATTGGCTGATAACATATAGTCCATAGCGAAAAGCTGGTTGCCGTAAGGGAACTGTATTTCGCCTATTACATTACCTTTTTCGGTGTCTATGGCCACTACGGCGCAGGTTTGCTTTAAGGACTTTATACCCGGGGCATATTGCCGGAAACGAGGCAAAACTCTGGAAACGCCTGCGAAAAGAATATTTCCTACAAAGCACAATCCGCGGGTCCACCCGTCAAACCGGAAAGCAGGCACTAGTTTGCCATTTTCGATGTATCCAACCTCTCCATATCCACTGTTAGCTACCCAAACCTTGCCATTGTGCAGGCGGGCAGAGTGAGGGCGGGTGAGCCCGGTAGCAACTACTTCGCCGGTTTTTCCCGAGAAGATAACGCCCTGTTTATCTACCGGATAGTTGGCATGTCCGGGTCTTCTTGCTGATATTTTTGCGCCCGAGGCACTAAAGTACGATTTGCTGAGGCTCTCACCAATGGCTATTGAGTTGAGCTGAATATAGTTGGCACGGGTATCGGGCGTGCCGTTTTTGTCTACACAGGTGGGCCACCACAATGGCTTTTCAGGTGTAGGACTATCCATATCTACCTCTATGATACAGTTCATACCTACAGAGTTAGCATAGAGCTTGTTTTTGCTCAGAGCCAGATCGTGAAAGTAATATTCGCCCGGGTAATACTTGGAGCGGGCGGGCATCAGCAAGTTTTGCTCCGGTTTTCCTGAAAACTTTAGCCTGTCGAGGTGATTTTTTGTAAGCCTGAATTCTATTATCTGATTGGGGTTGCGGGTAGCCGCCACATACATACTATTGTTTTTGTGGTCCACCGCAATACCTGATGGATGGGGCAGGTGAAAAAAGCTCTGCCTGAGTTTTGTGCCATCGGACGAGCTGAGTGCAATAAGCATGTTTTCATACTCCCTGCCAACTATAAGGGTAATGCCCAGGCGGTGAAGGAGTGCTGTAAATGATGCTGATGCTTTATACTTCAGCGTATTGGCTGTGATACCTGCCTGCTCAAAAGATGTACCGAAAATTTCGGACGGATGCCGTAAAGCAGCATTCTGTTTAGACCATAAGGCTTCTTTTGTCATAGCATTTTTTTAAAGCGCAGCAGCCCTGCATACATTTTGTAAGCTGATAAAAAATTGGTAGTGCTGGAGCCACTGATGCGCGTAGTGGATACCACCGGAATCTCTATAATACGCACACCCTTGTGTGCACATTTTATCATTATCTCCGCATCTATCAGGTCATCGTCTGATGAGATATCGAGGTCGTGATATATTTTCTGTGGTATTACTTTTGGTGTGCCGTTTACATCCCATATAGACACCTTGTATAATATGCGGCATTGCAGATTGTACAAGGTAGAACCTACTTTGCGTATCATTTTCTCTCTGATGATACGGGTAGCTTTTACCACATTGTCATTATTGACCTTGGCGTAGTTCAGTATAAGTATAAGGTCTGCAATCTCAGTACGGGCAGAGTTTGTGTAACATAGGTACTTTCCGGTAGCCTGTGCCAGACCAAACTTAACGGCCCGTCCCCAGCCACCTTTTTCCAGCCAAAGCACCTTCACATTAGCACGTGTATTCAGGCTATTCAGCTTGGCCACCGCACCATCATCTACTCCATTTACAATGAACAATAGCTCCCAGGAGTCTGTGAGCGTATCCAGATTCTGAACATAAGTATTGTATAAGTGCTCCGCATGGGCAACCTGCTTGTACAATGGAAGTATAACTGAAAATGTAGTAGCCATGATTATTTGTTCCAGTTCCAGAAAGCGGTATCGAAATTAACGTCTTTTTGCCATTGGTCTACAGACTTAAGCCCGTCTTCCAGTGTTATTTCCGCTTTCCACCCCAGTATGTTATTTGCTTTTTCACTGTTTGAGTACCAGTCCTGCACATCCCAGTTGCGGTTTGGCATATTGCCAAATGCAGGAGCGTTTGCTATACCATATTGCTGCATGATGATACCCGATAAATCTCTGATAGTGGTTTTAGTGCCTGTGCCTATGTTGAAAGCCTCACCTTTGATACTATTAATTTTGGAGGCTGCCTCTATAAACGAATTGCATACATCATCTATATAAATGAAGTCACGGGAAATATCGGGGTCAACCAGTGGTGGAAAAACTCCCTTACGTGCGGCAGCGACTACTACAGGTATCAGCCTGTCCGGTTCTTCCCAGGGACCGTAGGCAGAATAGAGCCGCAAATGTGCTACCGGCAACTTTTCTATCTGCCCATAATATTTGACTGCAAAAAACGACGCTGCTTTTGATACCGCATAATGACTGTTGGGTACCAGCGTAGCGTCCTCGGTGGGTGCTGCACTGTTCATGCCATACTCAGAGCTGGAACCAGCATGAATATAAGCTGCAAACCCATCGTCTTTCAACATTTCTAAGATGTTGACCGCAGAGTTGAAGTTGGTATTGTATATTTTTTTATACTCTTTTTGCTTAGAGTAAGCACCGTATGCAGCCAGATTGAAAATAGTACGTGGTTTGTAAGCTCCAAGCGTATCCTTCAGTATAATAATATCGTTTATGTCGCAAGACACAATGTTTTCGGCAGGGATATTGTTGGCAATAAACCGCCAGTTGTTTCTGGGGTCCTGCGTAATAGCGTATACATCATTGCGGTGTGCAAAGAGGGCATTAAACAGGTTTAACCCTATAAAACCACCTGCGCCGAAAATGAATATAGGCCCTTCCAGATTTTTTATGGTTGCTGCCAGTGCTGTGTTTGCGGTCATATGGGTCTAAAAATAAGAATTTATTGTGCGGTTGATGTTTTCTTCGTCCAGACCGCTTATTCGCTGGTGGTAGGCCTGACTGCCGTAAAGACCATCGGGATACCCTTCGGCGTGCAAACTAATAAATTTATTAATAGGAAGCCCCATCCTGCTGGCATGGAGTGCCACTGCACTTCCCAAACCGCCTATAGCTATATGCTCTTCGATAGTAAGTACGTTTCGGGTACGCATTATGCTTTCACTGATTTCGGAAGGTAAAGTGTTCAGCGGCATTCTGTTTAATATGAACAGCTCTGCCCTATCTGCAGCAGTGTTGTTGCTGAGTGCAGCTACTATATTATTGGCTACCGGGCTCTGGGCAATAATAGTCAGTCCAGGATTGGCAGACGGCTGCTGAGCTGTGCCAAAACTGCTCAGGCTCATATAAGAAGGTAAATTTTTACCTACCCCCATTCTGAAGTAGGCAGGTCCCCGGCGGGCAAACATTTCCTCCAAACAGGCATTCATATCTTCCAGAAAAGCCGGTACATAACAGGTCATATTAGGCAGACCGCTAAGGCAGGCAATATCCTCGATACAATGATGTGAAGAACCCATGATGCCATAACCATAACCGCCACCATTGCCCACTATAAAAACAGGCAGATTATGAAAACAGACATCGTTGCGAATCTGCTCCAGACAACGGTAAACCACAAATGGTGCTATGCTGTAACAGATAACCCGAAAACCACGGGAAGCCATGCCTGCCGCTATACCTATCATGTTTTGCTCTGCCACACCGGCATTGATGAAGCGGTCGCCCAGTTTGGCAGCCAGATTTTCGAGCGCATTATAGCCGAGATCTCCGGTGATAAATACTATATCATCGTTTGCTACGGCTATTTGTTCTATATAATTAGAAAAATGTTTTCTCATATTGGGTACTATGCAGCGTATTGACTGAATTATAGTTGGTAGTCGTGTTTAATTTTTGCTATTGCCTCTGTATACAATGTATCATTCATGGGCAGGTAGTGCCATTCCATTTTGTCTTCCATATAAGGCACACCCTTACCCTTTACCGTACTGGCAAGTACCAGCTTAGGTTTACCGTTCTTCCGGCTCAGAAGTGTGTTTCTGGCATTCAGCAGTGCACTTATGTTATGCCCGTCAGCTTCCAGCACATCAAATCCTATTGTTTCCCACAGGCGGATAGATGCTGTATCGCCCAGAATATCCTTAGTACTGCCAAACCCCTGCAAGCCGTTTTTGTCTACAAATACAATCAGGTTATCCAATTTGTTGGCTACCGCGAAGTGCGCCGCCTCCCATGTAGTGCCTTCATTGGTTTCGCCATCGCTCATGAGTACATAACTGATACCTGCCGATGCCTGTAGTTTGTACGCTTTTGCGACACCTGCTGCCAGTGGCAGCCCATGCCCCAGAGAGCCTGTAGCAAACGGTATAGCCGCATATTTGCCGGGAGCGGGGTGAGCGGGCAAGGTAGTAGCATCTTTATAAAAAGACGGCATGGTCTCGTCCGGTATTTCGCCCAGATGGTTCAGTATAGTATACAATGCCGTAGCAGCATGCCCCTTCGACAGGATAAAATTATC
>JAIOYR010000087.1 GCA_021740995.1 Taibaiella sp. | reverse complement strand
GGCATACTGCTCCGATGTATTGCCTATATCGCCACGCTTGGCGTCTGCTATCGTAAAAATATCCTTAGGTATGTAGTTGAGCGTGCGCTCCATGCTTATCCAGCCCTTTATGCCCTGCGCCTCATAAAATGCAGTATTGATTTTATAGGCTACTGTATAGTCTTTGGTAGCATCTATTATAGCTTTGTTGAAGGCAAATGCAGGGTCTTCCTCGCCCAAAAGATGGCTAGGTATTTTGGTAAGGTCAGTATCGAGCCCCACACACAACACAGATTTTTTGCTAAAAATATGGTCAGTTAATTGTTTACGGTTCATGTGGTAAAGATAAATAACGAACTCCGAGATAATAAATTATAGAGGTGTGGAAGCGTACTTTCTTTTCAGAAAAACATAAACCTTTGGGTACAGAAAAATGAAAATAGAAATTGTACATTCACCAAAAATACTGGCCACTATGTCGCGCTACAATGTCTTTCTACTGGTACACAAAGGGCTCAGAGCTATGATGTACGACACATCTTTAAGTCTGCAACAAACCGACTTTGCATACTCAGATGTCATTCCCGAGTCGATACAAAAGCTGGCTGACACACTGGATATCATTGATGCTCATGCGGGGCATGAAGACAATTATATCTTCAACCTGCTGGAAAAAGTTGATGCGAAGCTGCATAGCGACATGGAGGCAGAGCATGTAACCGACCATGCACTGAGCAGCAAACTCAGGACGCTGATAGCAGCGTATAATGCAGCAACAGACCCTGCCGAAAAACACCAGATCGGAACTGATATTTGCCTCACGTTCAACGATTTCATAGCCTTCAACCTCACTCACCTGAATAAAGAAGAAACAATAGTAAACGAAGCCCTGTGGAAACACTATAGCGACATGGATATTATTCAGGCTAATCAGCAGTTAGTAAGCAGCCTTACTCCACAGGAGGCCGCCAGAAGTGCGGTATGGATGATGCGCAGTTGCAGCAATCAGGAGCTTATAAAATGGATAAACGGCATTAAAAACCATATTCCCCCACCTATGCTGCAAATGCTGATGGGACTGGCAGAGCAGGAATTGCCGGAAGAGAGATTAGCGAAGGTGAATGAGGGGATAAATGCCGGATGAATGCCGGCTATTAATCTATCCGGTCATTTCAATGACATTAATTAGAATTGTACTATTTATTGAAAAAGATGAACTTTACGATTTCATTCTTTATATGTTTAAAGGAAAAGATCGGTTTACTGAAATAGTTGAATTGCTTAAGAAAAAAAGTCGGTAAACCAGTTTACAACTTCCTTTGCAAAATGAACCGTTGATGATAATTAGAATATTGTTTCTGGCTTTCTTCTTATCTACGACATTCAATGTTGCCGGTCAGTCCCCTCATAGTAACTACAAGCTGCATAGAAAGAGTTCTGAAAGTTACAATTGGTCGTTTATACATATATTCCCTAATGACACAGACCTGTATCTTGCATACGAGAACCTAGTAAAAATCTATTCTGAAAATAGGGATACTACAAGGGTAAAATTTCTTTATCTTAACTTCATAAGTAAAAAGTTAACAACTAAACAAAACAATTACCTCTCTGCTCATAGAGTATTAAATATCCCACACAAGTATTATAAAGAATTAACCACTATATATCTAAATGAGCACAAATACGATTCAGCACTTTATTGCCTTTATAAAGCGGATACAGTTTATAGGTATTTTTCAGGATGTGGTAATGGTGATAACTACAACAAAATTGAGCTGGCTTGTAAATATGCAGAGATATTCAGTAAACTAAACAAACCCGATTTGGCTATACAGTCTCTTCTGAAAGAGGCATATAATCAGGAAACAACAAAGCACATTAAAATGTTGAAATCGTATCTTTTGAAATTCGATAAAAAGAAACTGCAAAAAGAAATACGATATTCAATAAAAAATGTAAAAATAAACCCACTATTCCCTGGTCCATTCTCATCTGGCTGTAATTATTACAAAACATTTCTGAATAACAAAATTTCATTTCGCTATTCAGGAGAAAAATCAGACATACCAACAAATGAAATAGCACAAGGGTCTGAAATGACTTCTTATTTAATGCAGTCTCAATTTTATAAGATGGTAACGAACTTATAAACTACATTCTACACCCCCAGCACCCCCATTGCAGTCTTGGCGGCTACTTGTCCGGCATCTTTTTTGTTGTAGCCGGTGCCACTTGCCACCAGCTCACTGTCTATCATTATGCCCACGGTGAATAGTTTGCGGGTGCCTTCTGTTTTTTCGTCTATGGTATCAAAAGAAAGGACCTTATTATTGCGCTGTGCCCAACTGAGCAGTTGGTTTTTGTAGTTCGTGTCTGTGCTCTCCATAGTATCCAGGTCTATGTAGGCACGTATTATCTGATTGAGGATAAAATTCCGGGTTTTTGTAAAGCCCTGGTCCAGGTACACAGCACCTATAAGTGCTTCCAGCGCATTGCCAAAAATATGACTGCGGCTAAGCCCACGGTCGTTCTGGTTGTATTGCACCAGCTTATTCAGCCCCATGCGCATGGCCACATTGTTCATGGTTTCTCTGCGCACTATCCGCGAACGCAACTCGGTCAGATAACCTTCGTCCTGATACGGGTACTTTTTGAAAAGATACTCAGCCACAATCGCACCCAGCACCGCGTCACCCAAAAACTCCAGGCGCTCATTGCTATTGGTCACATCATCGGGCTTCGACCTGTGCATCAATGCCAGACGATAGTATGCTACATGCTTTGGTGTAAACCCTACAAGGTGCTCTAGTTGTAGCAACAATTGCTTGTCGGGAGATGAAAAGTTTAAGATGCGATTGATGAGGCGTCGCAAAACTATTCAGATGGTTTTTTGAAAATAACGGAAGCATTATGCCCGCCAAACCCAAATGTATTGCTCAATGCTGCATTTACCACACGCTTTTGCGGATGTGTAAAGGTGAAATTGAGACGGGGATCGAACGAAGGATCATCAGTAAAGTGGTTGATGGTAGGCGGAATAATATCGTGTACCGTAGCCAGTATACTTGCAATGGCTTCAATAGCTCCTGCTGCTCCCAGCAAATGGCCGGTCATAGACTTGGTAGAGCTGATATTGACATTGAACGCATGCTCACCAAATACCCGCTGAATAGCTGTTATCTCGCTGATGTCGCCAAGTGGAGTAGAAGTACCGTGTACATTGATATAATCAATCTCTTCCGGCCTCATACCTGCATCAGCCAGTGCATTCTTCATTACATTATACGCGCCCAGCCCTTCAGGGTGTGGTACTGTAAGATGATACGCATCTGCACTGAGGCCGCCACCGGCAAGCTCTGCTATAATAGTAGCACCACGGCGTTTGGCATGTTCAAACTCTTCCAAAACTATAGCACCTGCACCTTCGCCCAGTACAAAACCATCTCTGTTGAGGTCAAATGGTCTGCTGGCGGTGAGGGGATCATCGTTTCTTTCAGAGAGAGCTTTCATGGCGTTGAAGCCACCTATACCTGCTTCGGTCACTACTGCTTCAGACCCACCACATACAAACGCATCGGCCTTGCCCATACGAATATAGTTGAAGGCATCTATCAGCGCATTGGTAGAAGAGGCACATGCACTTACAGTGGCGAAGTTGGGCCCGCGAAAACCATACTTCATAGAGATATGACCTGAGGCTATATCCAGAATGAGTTTTGGTATAAAGAAAGGATTGAAACGGGGCGTACCATCACCGGCAGAGAAGTTTTTCATCTCTTCGATGAAGGTAATCATCCCTCCGATTCCGGAACCCCAAATAACGCCTACCCTATCGTGGTCAATTCCTTCTTCGGTAAGCCTTGCAGCCTTCACCGCCTCATCTACAGCCACCAGGGCTATTTGGGAGAAACGATCCAGTTTTCGGGCTTCTTTGCGTTCGAAGTGATTCTCAGGATTGAAGTCCTTTAGTTCGCAGGCGAATTTCGTTTTGAATTTGGTTACATCAAATTGCTTGATGAATCCGGCGCCCGAAACGCCATTAACCAACCCACCCCAATATGAGGGTATGTCATTGCCTAATGGCGTCAGGGCTCCGAGGCCCGTAACGACAACTCGTTTTAACGTTAAGTTCATCTAACGATTTTCAGTTACAGAAGTGGTTTCTACTAATTACTTTACATGTTCTTCCAGGTACGCGATAGCCTGACCAACCGTAGTGATGGTTTCCGCCTGTTCGTCCGGGATAGAGATATTGAATTCTTTTTCGAATTCCATAATCAGTTCTACAGTGTCAAGAGAGTCAGCTCCGAGGTCGTTGGTAAAACTTGCCTCCGGGTTAACTTCTGATTCGTCAACACCCAATTTGTCGACGATTATTTTCTTAACGCGATTTGCAATTTCAGACATAGTTAATGCGTTTAAATTTTATGGTGCAAAAATATACTTTTTAGCAGAATAGGGAAGGAATATTTTATTTAGTTCCTCTTTTTTTATCAACATAATGGGAATAGCTGGGTTTTATTATCTCAAATAGACGTTTTTGTCCTTAAATAACTACTTTTTCACACTCACTATTCCCGGAATTCTCTAATAATACTCTATACTCTTCCAGGTTATTATGATTTCTCTGCCATCATCAATCTGTATTTTTTTCAGCAGGTTCCCCTTTTTATCATAAGTGTTGCGGTAATACAGTGTCTTTTGTAATGAGCCATCCGGAGAAAAAAAGCTTTGTTCTGTTTCATTGCCCTTGTCATCATATTTGTACACTGTTTTTCTGTCCGGTTTCCCTTCTCCATTGTAGCTCTGCTCTTCTATCATGTTCCCTTTCGAATCGTACTTGTATACAGTCCGCAGCGTCAGACCATAATAGGTGTTGCGTACTTCTATAGGGTTGTTACTTGTATCATACTTATAGGTGGTTCTTCTTGTCTCAAACTCATCTGCATCATACGTCACTTCTTCTATAGGGTTGTTTTTTGTATCATACTTCCAGGTTGCTCTGTTTTGCATAACATCTTCTGAGTTGAAGGACTCTTCCTTTATTGCATTGCCTGCATCGTCATAGTCGGTTTCAGTTTTCAGATATATTATACCATCTATAGCATATTGTTTTCTCGATTTTTCATTTCCGTTCTTATCATACCTGTACCTGTTGGCCGACAGGTATTTGCTGTTACCGTCATAAGTACGCTCTTCTTCCAGTCTGCCATCATCGTTATATCTATATACTGACTTACAATTGAGAGAGCCGTCTTTGTTGTAAGAATAGTCTCTTATTTTTCTGCCTTCCTCATCATACTTAGTTACTATTTTATAGCCTGTTTTACTATCAATGTTTGTTCCATCCAGCGGTTTGTAATTGTATTCTGTCAGCGTTTTTATTCTGCCTTTCAGTCCGTCTGTCATTTCACCCTGCTCCTGCGACCAGGCGGTGAAACCGGAAATCAATAAAACGACAAACGCAGAAAAAATCACTCTCATATTACAATACCAATATAACGCAGCCTAAAAATAACTAACGACCAAACATTTTAACGCTCCCCCTTTTAACCCTTTAACCTCTTTACCCTATACTCAATACTCAATTTCCCTTTCTGTTACTGTGCGCGGCACTTTGTTTTTGTAGGTTGCTTTCCACAGCCAGTTGTCTTTTTTATCGTAGTTGCCATGCTCAAATGTTGTAGTAAACTGCAGGCTGGCGTGTGAGTCGTACTCTCTTTCTTCTGTCTCGTTGCCTTTGCGGTCATATTTTATGTTCGACTTCAGGAACAAATGCCCTGTTACGTCGTGGCGGTCATACACTATTCTGTTGCCATTCAGGTCATACTTACTCTTACCCTTCATAAACAGCGTACCGGATGGGTCTGTGTTGTTTTCCTCAGTTTCGTTTCCTGCTTTGTCATATACATACGTAGTGGTCACGTTCAAGCCGCCATCGCCCCGGTACCGTTTTACGTCTATTAGTATGCCACTATCATTGTAGTTAAACACCGAGCGCGACATTACTGTGCCATTGGGAGCATAGGTAGTAAACTCAGTGCGGTTGCCATCGGCATTATACCTGCACACACTCTTCATTTTTAGCGTATCCTTTATGGCTTCTTTTGTGTCCGGTAAAACCGCGTACTCATATTCGGTAACACTCTTTACTTCACCTTTTAGTTTCTGGCGTTTCAGGTCATTTTTCACCTGCGCACCTACCCCAAAACTTACAAGGGATACTACCAGCAACAAGGATAGAGATTTGAAAATGTTGATCATAGTTTTGTATAAGAAAAATTTCGATTAACAATCTTTAGTTCTGATGCCTGATATTATATAAAGCACAATCTACTTAATTCCAACACAGCTATATTCCCACTACTTTCTACTTTCGACTTTTGACTTTTGACTTAGTAAGACCCATACTGCATCACCGTCTTTACTTCGGAATTAATTATTTGCAGTGCTACTTCGGTAGGTAAGTCTTGCTCTGTTTTAGATACTATTTCCATTATACGGGCGTGTAATTCTTTAGCCGAGGCTTCAGGGTTTAGCGACTGCGCTACCCTGTTTATCATATTCAGTTCCTGCTCTTTTACGCCCTTCACTGTTTCCCATACGTTTTTTGATACATATATCTGCTGCGATACATTGTGCTCAAACTCTGTGCGGATAGTAATAGTAATAGCAATCTGCAAATCCCTTACGGTCATTTCGGGGTCATATAGCCGAGGTATCAACTGGCGTGAGCCTATGCGCTCTATAAACATCGCCAGACGCTCATAAGCCTGCAACCTCAAACGGAGGGTAACATCCTGTGCCCCTTCGAATATTGCCATCTGCTTGCGCTGATTTTCGGCGAAGATGAACTTCTTTACAATAGTGGTAGTAGCCAAAAGCACTATAATAGCCGGCAGTGTGTATTTTAGTATTTCCAGTAGTGTTACTGTTGCATTCATAGACTGTAAAAATAGTTCGTTTTATGTTCTTTAAACCCTATGCCCTATTAACCCTTTACCCTATCAACCTCAATCCCCTCCTTCATGGTCCACATTAGCCAGTTGGCCGCAGGCAGCATCTATATCCTTGCCCCTGCTACGACGCAGCCGCACGTTGACCCTGCTGGCAGTAAGGTGTGCCATAAATGCATCTGTAGTTTCCTCGTCAGGCTTCTCAAATCTGGCTGCCTCTATAGGGTTGTATTCTATGATATTTATAAGGTCGGCGGGCACCTGCCTGTATATCTTTATCAGGTCGTCCGCGTCCTTTATACTGTCGTTGAAGTTCTTGAAAAGGATATATTCAAACGTTATTTCGTTGCCGGTAGCTTTATAAAAATAGTTCAACGCCTCTATCAGCACCGCGAGATTATTGGTTTCATTAATAGGCATTATCTCATTGCGCTTACGGTCTGTAGCTGCGTGGAGCGACAGTGCCAGTTTGAACCTTACCTGATCATCTGCCAGTTGTTTAATCATCTTTGCCACACCGGCGGTGGATACCGTAATGCGCTTAGGGCTCATTCCCAGCCCGTCTGGTGATGTAATGCGCTCGATAGCCTTCATAGTATTCTTATAGTTGAGCAATGGCTCACCCATGCCCATGAATACTATGTTAGACAAGTTTTTATTATAATGTTTCTGTGCCAGTTCGTTGAGCAGCGTCACCTCATCTACTATCTCATCAAAATCAAGATTTCTCTTGCGCTCCATATAGCCGGTAGCGCAAAACTTGCACGATAACGAGCAACCCACCTGCGATGATACACAGGCTGTCATTCTTTTTTCCGTAGGTATCAGCACACTTTCCACATAAAACCCGTCATGTAGCTGCAGACGGTTTTTGATGGTGCCATCGCTGCTATACTGACTATGGTGCATTTTTACCTTGGGGATAAAGTACTCTTTTGCCAGTTTTTCCCTAAGAGCTTTAGAGAGGTTGGTCATGTCATTTATGTCTGCAGCATGTTTTTGCCACACCCATTCATGTACCTGTTTCGCTCTGAATTTCGGCTCACCTGCCGCTGCCAACATCGCTTCAAGTTCCGGCAGGGTTATTTCACGCAGATTTTTCATCGGGCAAAGATACTTTTATTCAGGCAAGATATATGTTAAGGGAAGTATTTCGAAATATCGTACTGCAAATGCTATGTGCGGTGAAGTACTGCACTATTTTCAGAAGAAAGCTGGCGAAGTGAAATGGCCAGAACCCTGCTATTCAAAAAGCATATCCTCAGAGTTTCTTTTGAACATAGGGATAAACCAGCCTGCTCTCACACCAAAAAGTATATCCAGACGTTTAGCATTATCGGGGCGCATTACATCATACAGATAGTCTCGCCTGCCCTGGGTAAACCCTGCCATTATATCTGCACCCACGGTAAAGTTGACCAGTTTGTTGCTTGAAAAATATGCATACCCAACATACTGCTCCACAAACAACCCGTTAGACAGGCGGTCATATCCTTTCAGATACTGCCCTCTTAGCTGCATTACTGATTTATCCTTGTCAAATATATTTATACGATGCTGCATAAACCCCACAGAGGTGAGCACCATGATACCATTATCGGGATGTGATTTCGACTTTGAAAAAATTCTGCCAGCAGATAGCCCCACTGCGTATCCGCGCTGATATACCGGTACTCCTATACGCTGGCCGTCATTATTGATAAACTCATACAAATTCTGACTATACGTTGTGTATTTGTCGCGTATATTTATCATTAGGGAATCTTCCTTCACATTCTTCCCAAAAATGAAATCGAACTTAGCACCAAACAACCAGTTTGATGTGGTCTTGTAGAGTAATGCAGGGCCCAGCCGAAATGAATTACTAAAACGCGCAGCCATATCGGCACCCGGAATGTCAATAGAGCCATTTCCATTCAGCATGAAGCCATGCCTGGAGGTTTTGTTTTCTGACGGACCAAACAAATCATCCTGAGCAATAACAATAGTGGATAGATGCAGTAAAACAATTAATAAAATCAGTCGCATATGCCGTTATCTGAACTGTGAAATTAAGGAATTTCTGCCACCTTTGACAAATCCGGGACCACAATCAAAATACTCATTCTATAATTAAGGACTAACAACCACAACTTTTTGAACGAAGACAGGCCACTGCAAACTCGATTTTTTTAATTAGCTTGCTGCCCCTATGCAATTGATTTACTGGCTGCTTGCCATCATTTTAGGTTCAAGCGCAGCTTTTTGGGTATATCTGGCCGATAAGCGGCGTGCTGTACCCTACCCCTGGCTCACTGCTTTGCTTCGCGGGCTTGTAATACTCGCAGTTGTATTACTGGTATTGGTACCGGATATTATCATTAATAAGAACCTCACTGAACAACCTGTAATTCTGATGCTGCAAGACAACTCGCGCTCTGCAGGCATTGCAATGGCCGATGATTCTGTTGCCTATCGAAAACAGATGGAGGCATTGGCAGAGCGGCTTAAAGGAAAATATAAAGTTGTACAATGGGGTTTTGGCGATGAGGTGCAGCAGGATAGCATCTATACTTACAATCAATCTGCCACAGATATTTCTGCAGCATTAGCCAGAGCAGAAGAGCGCTACGGTATGCAGAACCTGGGCGCAATAGTGCTGGCAACTGACGGGCGTTTCAATCAGGGCCTAAATCCTGCATTCAGGCAATCCGGTTATCAGGGTGCATTATATACCGTGGCACTTGGCGACAGTACCCGCAAAAAAGACATTAGTGTATCACGCACCTACGCCAACAAAACTGCTACTATTAATACCAGTTTCGAAATAAAGGCAGATCTCATTGCGGAATTATGCCGTGGATACAGCAATAGTGCAATACTCAAAGAAGGTGACGAACTGCTATCTTCTGCCTCTATTCAGGTCAATACAGACCGGTTCGACCGAACTATTTCTTTCACTGTAAAGGCAACCAAAGCAGGTCTGCACCATTACGTATTGACAGTCCCTCCGGCAGAAGGTGAGACTAATATTACCAATAACAGAAGAGACATTTTCGTGGAGGTGATAGACGAAAAGAAAGAAATACTGATAGCCGCGGCTGCACCGCACCCCGATGTAAATGCAATTAAAGAGGCACTGTCCTCACTTGAAAGCTACAAGGTGACCGTGTGCAATGCCGACAACCTCCCTGCTTCACTGAGCCAATATAACGCAATAATACTGCACGGTCTACCCTCTGTGAAATATCGCATAGCTGCTGCACTGGAGTCTGCCCGTAAGCCGCTTTGGTTCATACTTTCGTCCCGGTCCGATGTACTTGCCATCAACGGCATGAAGCAACTAACGCACACCGGCATTTCGCCTGCACAGCCACACGACATACCGCTTGCCCATCATACGGCCTTCAATGCGTTTACGGTGCCGCAACGGATACAGGCTGTTTCAGACAAAATGCCACCACTCGTTGCCTATACAGGCAATATAATGGCAGCACCCGGCGCCAATGTATTATTTACACAACGCACTCCTGCCGGCACCATGCCTGCATGGGTGATGCAGCATGGCAGTGTGCCCACAGCCATACTGGCCGGCGAGGGCATATGGCAATGGCGCATGTATGAATTCAAAAACTTTGATGAACATAATGTAGTAGACGAGTGCATACGCCAGACTGTCGCCTATCTGTGCAACAATACCAGCGACAGACCCTTTAATGCAATAATGCCCAAACATATATGGAGCGATCAGGAACCCGTATCTATCACTGCCTACCTGCTCAATGCCAATAACGAACAAATAAACACTCCAGATGTAACTCTTACGATAGCCGACAGTGGCGGCCGCAGTCAGGAGTATTCTTTCGAGCGCTCAGGCACCGGCTACAATCTCAATATTGGCATTCGTGCAGGCGGCAGATATACGTATACTGCTAAAACCAACTACAACTCCAAAACGCTAACTGCTACCGGCTCATTTGTTGTAGAAAGCATACCCCTGGAGCTCATGGAGACCGGAGCCGACTACCCCATGCTCTACAATCTGGCAACTGCTCATAATGGTTCATTCGTCACTACAAGAGGTATTCCATCTTTATACGACAGTATCCTGAACAATAAAATCATAAAGCCAATTATTCAGACCAATACCGAGACAGTACCGCTCATAGACCGCAAGTGGTACTTTATCATTATTCTTGTCTTAGCAGTAGCCGAGTGGCTGATACGCAAATATTGGCTGGCCCAATAAATACAGGAAGCAGCCACCTATAGGCACATCAAAACTGAATGAGTAAAAATCCACAAGGGCATATTACTTTTACATTAGAATACAGCATCATCAATCACCCATACAATCGTATGTTATGTCTATACACGGCGATATAAAGCGTATCACTACACACACGCTGCAGTCTATGAAGCAGCACGGAGAAAAGATAAGTATGCTCACTGCGTACGATTTTTCTATGGCGCGCATTTTCGACGATGCCGGTATTGACGTATTACTTGTGGGCGATTCCGCCTCCAATGTAATGGCGGGTCACGAAACTACATTGCCCATCACGCTGGACCACATGATATACCATGCACAAAGCGTAGTAAGAGCCTGTAAAAGATGCCTGGTTATTGTAGACCTCCCATTTGGCACCTATCAGGGCAATAGCAAAGAAGCACTCAACTCTGCCATACGGGTAATGAAGGAAGCTGGTGCCCATGGCATAAAGTTGGAAGGTGGCGAAGAAGTATGTGATTCTATTAAAAGAATAGTAGGTGCCGGCGTACCGGTAATGGGGCATCTGGGCCTCACACCTCAGTCTATTTACAAATTCGGCACTTATACCGTAAGGGCAAAGGAAGAAGAAGAGGCAGAGATGCTCCTCAAAAACGCAAAAGCCCTGCAGGAAGCGGGTTGTTTCTCTCTGGTGCTCGAAAAAATACCTGCAGCTCTTGGCGGATTAGTAGCCTCGCAGCTAAAAATACCGGTTATCGGAATTGGTGCGGGTGGCGGCGTAGATGGTCAGGTACTGGTGATGCACGATATGCTGGGAATAACCAAAAATTTCTCTCCCAGGTTCCTGCGGCGGTATCTCAATCTTTACGAAGATATTTCTGCTGCCACTACCCGGTATATTTCCGATATTAAGAGTAAAGACTTTCCTAATGAGAAGGAACAATATTGATAACCCGCATCAATATTTCAACCAAAAATTAATCAAACACACTTATAACTTTTTTTGATTAAAATGTCAATGTCAAATGCAGTTTTTTTTCAGGAATTTCATACCTTTGAAAAATTGCTAATTGTAAACAACCTCAGAAAAAATGTTGAAAAGAATTGTACTGAAAAGTATTATGGCTATTTTATTGCTACAGGGTACTACGGCTATTGCAGAGGAATATACTTCGATAGAAACATTTATTAACAATATAAAGAAAAACAATTCTTTCGTTACCGTCTCAAACATCTGGCAGGCTGATAACAATTTTGACAAAACTGAGATGTTGAAAATAGTAGCCAAAGCGCAGCCTTTGTCTATTGATTATGCGAACGTAGCCACGTTCATGCAGCAAAAAAACACAGCAATTAATTTGGTATTGCCGGGCGAAGATGGTACCGTTTATACTGTGGAACTTGCCAGATACGATATACTTACCAACGACTTCGAAGTGCACGAAATGGGTGCCAACAATACTGATAAATTGGTACATTACACTCCGGGACTATACTACAGAGGTGTAGTAAAAGGAATTCCGGGCTCATTAGCGGCCTTTTCCTTCTTCAACAATGAGATATATGGAATATTCTCTATACCTAATGCAGGTAATTTTGTAGTAGCTCCTAATACCATGGTTGGCGGCTCGTCTGACTACAACAAGCACTACATTCTGTACAACGATGTTGACCTGCTTATCAAACATCTGGCGCCACCTTGCGGCACAGATGAGCTCACCACAAACTACCTCAATACCAGAGCCAGCAAAACAACAACAATCCTGAACAACAAAGCTTATGACAACTGTAAACAGGTAAGAATGTTTATGACTGCCGACTATCTTATGTCGCAAAGAAAAGGTGGAACTACAAACTGTACCAACTACATCACCTCTTTGGTAAACAATCAAAGCGTAATTTTCAAAAACGAAGGAATAATGCATGTACTGAAATATGTACAGGTAAATACTGCACCGGACCCCTATGGTTCTTTGCCTAATAATTCTAAAAACTGGCTGGCAAAGTTCAGCTGGGTGACACAAAACACTATGCATGGTTGCGACCTCGCACAGCTATTGACTACCAAGCCTGCCAGCATGGGTGGTGTGGCATGGTTGAATACTTTGTGTTTTTCTTACATAGCTTCAGATTCTGTAGGTCCTTACTCTTTTTGCAATATCGATAATCTTATTGCCACTACTACTACTGCCTTCCCTACCTATAGCTGGGACGTATCTGCATCCACCCACGAAATTGGACATAATTTAGGCTCACCACATACACACGCATGTGCGTGGAACCCACCAGCCAGAAATACGGCAATAGACCGGTGTACTTCGCCTCTGCCTTCTGAAGGTAGTTGCCCTACTCCATCACCGGCTGTACCGGTAGGTGGCGGCACAATTATGAGCTATTGCCATTTCCAATCGGTAGGTATCAACCTTACAAAAGGTTTTGGTCAGCAGCCCGGAGATACTATCCGTCACTATCTCAAAAACTCCAGCAGCAGTTGTGGCTTTACACACAAGCCTGATTTCGTTTTACCTGTAGCCAACAAAACTCTGGTAGCCAATAACGAATGTACCGACTATGCCAGCGGTCTTACCTACTACTGGAAAGACAATCTGACCTTATCAACCACAGATGACACGCTGGTACTGATAGTAAAGAAAAACGGAGTTAACATCGGCGACCTCAACAATAGTTCTTTCTCTGTAAGCACCACTACGTTATCTGGCTATGGCGGTGGCACTGCCGTAAACACTACTTTCCCGGCTGGCACAGCAGGTACTGCGGTTACCGCCGGCAGCAACTATGCCATGCGCCGCTTCTGGAGTGTGACACCAGTTGGCTCTTCAGATTTGTCTACACCGGTTGATGTTATTTTCCCCTTCCTTACCAGAGATACACTGGACGTTAACGGTAGTGTTCCCGGACCATCTACCCCACTGGCAAACTACCGCATGTATAGTGTAAAAAATTCAATAGACCCCAACCCTGCCAACAATTTCCCTTCTGCCTCTGCAGCTGATATTAAAGTAACTACTTACGGCAGTAGCCCCAGTGTCAATAACTGGATATTATACCCAACTTCCGGTAGCGCAATACTTGCCTACATGAAAGTAAACAGCCTGCGTGGCGGTGGCGGATTTTATGTAAACGGTGCAGCAATTACATCTGTAGGTGATTTAGGAACAGACT
>JAIOYR010000086.1 GCA_021740995.1 Taibaiella sp. | reverse complement strand
TACCCGAAAATGCATTAACCTGATCGGTGATTGTTGTCCATGAAGTACCTCCGTCAACAGAATACTCAAGCAATGCATGAACATCAGGTGCGGTAGATATAAGATACTGATTGAACGTCAATGTCGCAGAACCATATCCAAGTGTAGAGAAACCAGGTGATGAAAGACGCGTATGCGTAAAACCGCCAAAGGTTGAAGATGCTGCCTGCATCATAGGGGTGCCATCACCGGCAGTTCCGTCCGTTCCCGGAGGGGTTACTATCTGCCAGTAACTCGATGGAGTACCCAGTATATTCTGTATCGACCAGCCACTAAGGCCACCATCAAAATTCTGACTCAGCAAGGCAAACTCAGGATCTGGTGAGCTGGCTGTGATCGTAGCTGTTTGGCCAAGACAAACTGTAGCCGCTGATGACGGGGAGAAAGTGATTCCCGGGAGTGGGTTCACACTGAACAACATTTCAGTGGCACAACCATTTGACAGTGAGTAAACGATGTTGGTAACACCGGCCCCTAAACCGGCAACAACCCCAGTACCGGAAATGGTAGCAATAGCTAGCGACCCGGATGACCATGTGCCCCCTGCAACGGAATTACTGAGTGTTGTGGACTCCCCTGCACAAACCTGTGAACTTCCGCTAATAGTCTGCGGGCCTGTTATAACGGTAACATTTTGGGTAACATAGCATCCCGATGGCAAAGTATAAGTGATAGTAGCCATCCCGGTACTTACCCCGGTAATATCTCCACCGGAAACGGAAACGATTGCCGGTGAACTGCTGGACCACGTTCCACCAGCCACAGGATGTGTAAGTGTTGCTGTCACGAATTCACAAATGTTGGATGTACCGGATATGGGGGCACTAGCAGCGTTGACTGTAGTGACGAACGTACTTCGGCATCCGCTAGGCAGAGTATATGAAATGGTAGTTGTACCCGGCGAAAGGCCGCTTAACAACCCCGATGAAATTATGGTAGCTGTTGTGGTGTTACTACTTACCCATGTGCCCCCACCGGGTGATGCAGAAAATAGTTCAGATAACCCCACACACGTCACCGGAGGCCCGGTTATTGAACCCGGTGGGGTAAGTACGTTAATAGACAATGTGGGGCTAAAAATAGCTACTCCTGCTGAGCCGGAACAGTTGCTTTGGTTAGGTGTATACCTGCATCGCAATGTATGCGCACCTATACTAAGTGTGCTAAGTATAGCCGAATGTGTTGACGAAAGTGTCACCACAGGCGGCGTTGACGCACCTACAACAAATGTGCCGCTCGCCCCCGATATAATTGTCGTACCGTCATACACCCACTGATAGGTAATTGTGTTGGTGTTGGCACTGCCAACAACTGTACACGATGTCCTTGAAGGCTGGTGTGTGTATATTCCTGTAGCAGAGCCCTGGCATATGGAACCAGAACCTATAGGCACGGCAGATGCCGTGACTTGATAGCGCGTTGCGATACAATATCCATTTTCCGATTTAAACATTGCCGAAACCAGCATGATGCAAATGACAAAAAACTGTCGGCTAAAGTTCATGGTAACCTTGAAAGTTAGGGGCGCTCTTGCGGAGGATAATGTAGTATTCATATGCAAATTGATTTTTTAGCAAAAAAGCTGAGTTAAAATCTGTCTTGTGACTGTTGACATAAAAACAGTACTCTTTAGTAAATTTATACAAATATTAAGTAATAAAACTCACTTCTATTCGAACCCTACTTTTCATATGTACATCAAAATAAGCAGGGAGCATTCTAAAACTTTGTTTTACAACGTAATATACATAAGCATAAATGTGTTTTGAAATATTTTTTTTTAGATATTATTTTATTTTATGTAATTGACTCCAAAGCCGATATTATAATTGATTAATAATTTAGGAACCACTTCACAAAAAATATTTGGGGTACCGCAACAATCCGGCTATAAAAAAAATGCGTCAAATCAGCGATGAAGAACTTTCTTAACTCTGTAACCACGGTACATTATTGCAAAGAAGAAAATCAATGCAAATAACAGAGCTGCGACTTCGAACAATGGAATGATTTGTACCCGAAATATATGCAACAATAATGAGGCGCCTATAAGGCCGATAGCTAATAAAGAATAACCAGCTTTGGCACGCGCCGGCAAAAATGGGACAATAATATTTGTTGGTAAAGCCCATAGGACATTTAAGTTATCCTTCCATGCAGGCTCGCCATCAAGGTGCCACAAGTATATCAAACAACAGCCTAATGCGCCGCTAAGCAGTAGCAGCAGGTTGCTCAAAGCCATGCCAATCATACGGGTGCGCTCAAATAATGCTGCCCCGACCGTGCACACTGACAGCAGCAGCAATAAAATGAAAGGAATATTGGGTACCGATTGCCATTCAATACCATTTGGAATAATAACAGTCTTTTCAGCGCACAAGGGTTTCCCATCAAGAGTGGCTGTAGTCATGCTGTTGCTGAACAGTGCCGGCGAAAACATAGCATCGTTATTACTCATAACCCGATCAGCCCTTCTTCCGTATGTAAGATTTAACGCGAACCCGAACCAGTATTTATATTGCGCAGGGCAGGCACTATTTAAACTGACATCGCGAAAGGTGAGCCGTGAATCGACCGGCACCGCAGAGCCCGGCTTATATCTTTTGCCGAACAACGATACAAAGAGGTCGCGAATACGAGTGGTGCAGTTATCGAGGTAAGTATCGAATTCGTAGTACCTGTTTTCTCTTTTTAGATTATTTTTTAAAAATGAAACTACCTTTTCCTTTTGCTCATCGTTCAAAAGCAATACTTGTTCCTCAACCATTCTTCGTTTAGCTGTATATTCTATCATCAACTCTTCGTAAGTAATGGTATCCAGAAAATCTATTACGCGGCCACTTAGGGCTTGTGACAAAAGTGTATTGTCGTCGCTTGCTTCGTAAAAACCATAGTTGTATACCTTATCACGTTCGGCATCCTGTTTTGAACTATCTATGACCCGCACACAAGCGTGGCCAAATGTTTCCCATATATCCTCGCCGGGGCTGCAGGTAATAAGGCTTACCCGGTAGGGGCCTTGACGCGGTGATGTACTTGTTGAACTACTCGATGGGTCTCCCTGGGCATTTGCGCTAATACCCGAGTATATAAAAAGAAGTAGAAAAAATACTGCCCAAACTTTTGTCATTTTTCAAAATTAGCAAAAACAACCTATTGGATTTACATAGCATTAAGTGAATGCGGCATTTATGATGATTAATTTCAAAAAAATATTCAGAAAATACCTTGCGTAAAAGCTACCACAATAAAGAATTTGCCAACTATTATGTAGCAAAAGTAGTCTGGTCCAGCAACAGAAACACTTTTTGTGATTTTGATAAATTTGAGAAGTTTAGAGGGTCTTTTAGGTTGTTAAAACATTCAAACTGATACACTACCGATAAGGTACTTAGCAGCCTTTTTTCTAGGCAATAGGGTAATTACAATCATAACGGGGGATTGTTGTAATGGCTTTCCCCTCTATTTTAGATAAGATTTGCATTAATGTCGCTGGCATGGTTCTGCTATTATTCTTACTGATTGTAACACTATCTCACCGTAATAGATATTTTATCTACTTTTCAAAGGCTGCCAATAACCGAAAAACATCTACCAATTTCTTCAAATCTGCAGTGAAAAGGTTCGAGAATAATCCTACTGGGACTACTTAAAATGAGAGCGGGAGCGAAGAGCGATGCCCTCACGCTTTCCTATAATTGGACATAACTTACCTGCTATTTTCCACATCCCTAAGTCGCCGAGAACTTAAATTCCCAACTATTCGCTTTTACAATTTGTTTTTGGTCGGCAAATTCTTCAATATAAACATTATGTGTGCTGCCCACATAATATTCATGTCCATTGACAAAATAAGAATAACCTATATCAGGGGCTTTTAACTTTGATTCTTCAATTGCAATTTCTATAAACTCATCCATTCTTATTCCCTCGATAAACTCCTCAAACTTCATTCCCCCACCCTCACATTCCCAGCAGGTAATTTCCAACTCTGTCCAATGAAATTTACCGCCTTTCGCCTTTACATGCGGACATTCTGCACACCCTGCTTTCTCGTCCGGCAAAGTTGCCGGGTCAATAGACAATGTTGGATAGCAATCACTACGATAAAGAAATACCGGAAGCCCAAAATACGCTACCTGCTCCGCTCCGCATTGATGACAATCGTCAATATAACTCTCAACCCATTCAAAATTTGAATAGACCTCACAGCTGTAGGCACAGTTAATGCATCTATATTTCGCCGCTTGGTGAAATATGGGCTTGTTCCATTTAAAATTGGTATATCTCATATTATGTCGTTGCTTACTTAAAGAAAGTTACGAAAGTTTATTAAAATACAGCAACCACCCATCCCATATATTCGCCGTCTCCCCGAAAACAGGAGACACTGCTGCCAACAAAACAAGCACTCTAGCAGCTCAGAAAACGGAGGAATAATAATGCAACAAATACCAAAACGCGTGTAACAGTTGCTGCTACAACACAACATAACTTTGCCTGTTGTGAAAATTCACTTGCTTTCACACCAAAAACAAATGAGGTTTATCCAAACTGCCTGCTTACATGTGGTGGCAGGATTAATACAGGTCTTGTTATAGGTATAATCGAAAAGCACCACCGATACGGAAAAATTGGCATATAGGGTTAATGTTACAATTGTAACATCAATCGCTTTGTCATATAATTATCAAGATATAGGGAAGAAACAAAATAAAATCATGTTACAAAAGACAGTTATCATAATAGTAGTTGCCGCACTGGTTTTCACTGGCTGCAAAAATAGTGGCAAGGATTCGACAAATGGCAAAAACGCTGTAAATGAAGAAAAGCCGATATTACGGGACCTCAGCATTAATAAAGATAATTCCTTCAATGATATTTTTTTGGACAGCGCGTCAGTTGAACAATTCGTAATTACTGAAAAACTAAACGACACTATCTCAAATGCTATTCGCGGCTTTTACAATGCCAGAAATTTCGGGTTTGCCTGGTTTTCGAGCGAAGGCTTAATAGAACAATCTTTTAGTTTCCGAAGCTTATACTCATCCGACAATAGCACTGATGTACTCAATAAGTCGTTAGAGAACCGCCTGGATAGAATGCGCGTAGAGAAGGACAAGACAGTAGAAGCAAAAGATCCATTGACCATAAAAACAGAACTGCAAATAACGGAAAGGTTTATCCAGTACGCATTAGATAACTACGCACAGTTAGGAATAAGTCCGGCAGAACTAGGAACTTATATCCCGGCAAAGAGAACAAAAATAGTTGCAATGGTTGATGCAATACTTGCGGACAATAAGGTAAACAACACCTATGCAGCTTTGAATGAATCTTACAGGCTATTAAAAATTCCTTTGCAGAAATATAGTGCCATTGAAAAAAAAGGTGGATGGCACGAGATACCATTAACTACAAACAAATACAGCATAGGCAATAGCGACCCAGCCATTGCTGGCATAAAAAAACGATTACAAATTACGGGTGAGCTTACGGGCAACGACACCAGTCAAATATTTAATGCCGAATTGGAGCTTGCAATCAAGGCATATCAAATGACCCACGGATTCGCAGCTACAGGTGCGATAACGCAAGACCTGGTAAAGGACCTGAATATCTCAGCACTGGCGAGGCTGCAGCAGCTGCTCATCAATATGCAAAGAATGAGGTGGATGCCAACCCATCCTGATGGAATGCTAATCATTGTAAATATCCCTGCGTTTGAAGTGTATGTGGATAGCGGTAAGAATACCTTATTCAAAATGGATGTAGTAGTAGGCAAGGAAGGATACAAAACAACTATGTTCTCCGGCAGTTTGAACCAGATTGTCTTTAGTCCTTATTGGAATATTCCACCAAGTATTGTAAAAGAGGAGATCCTACCCGGACTAAGACGGGATAAGAATTACCTAAAGAAAAGGGACATGGAAATCACCGGCAGAGATGGTGACTTACCTGTTGTTCGCCAACGCCCCGGTGAAAAAAATGCATTAGGCAAGGTGAAGTTCTTGTTTCCAAACAGCTTCAATATTTATATGCACGATACACACGAAAAAGGTTTCTTCAATAGAAGTGAAAGAGACCTGAGTCACGGTTGCGTAAGACTAAGCGATGCAACCAAAATGGTCAGTTATCTTTTACGTAACTCAAATGAATGGACACCGGAGAAGATTAAAACCGCCATGTACAGTGGTAAAGAACAATATGTAAAACTAAAGGACCCAGTGCCTGTAATTATTACTTATTACACAGCATGGGTTGGCAACAATGGTGAATTGCATTTTGTGGATGATATTTATGAGCACGATAAACATATGGCACAAAAGATGTTCGTAGATCCTCAGTAGCTAAAAATCATCTACCAATTTCTTCAAATCTGCAGTGAAAAGGTTCGAGAATAATCCTACTGGGACTACTTAAAATGAGAGCGGGAGCGAAGAGCGATGCCCTCACGCTTTCCTATAATTGGACATAACTTACCTTGATTTTACCACTTCACCTGCTATTGCTTTTATACATTGTTGGCTACAGTTTTTTATTTGGTCGAAAAAATCATACATACACTATTAAAATGATTGTTGAATAAATTCAGATATAATAGAATCTTTATTTAAATAAATCAGTGTTAAACCTATAGAATCATTAAAGCCGTGAACTAACACAAGTAATAATAAATTGTTCCTGTTCTTATTGAAAAGAATTGATATTAATAAAGACCATAAAAATACTGATATCATTCCAGTAGTGCCTTGATATGCATGGGATAACCCAAAATATAGCGATGTAATTATTGCAGCGAGTAACCATGAGTAATTAGAGTTTCCTAATAATTCTGCTAATCCTTTCATGTAATAACCTCTAAATAGAAATTCTTCTCCAAATGCAGCAAATACCCACATGATAATCATTATTACAATATACCCTAATAAATTACCTCTAATGTCTTCTATAGATGACAAATTGGGACTACCAAAGCAGTGTTCAAGTATTGGGTCAATCATAACACTAAAACCAACATAGGTCACCAGGGCTATGACTAAACTCTTTATAAGAGTGATTTTGGTGATTTTTTTTCCTATTCCAAATCTTGACCAATCGGAATTACTTCCCCATAAAATTAAAAAGGCAACTCCAAGTCCGAAAAAAAAGACAAAGTTCCGATCAATGAATCCAAATATTGGCGCAATTAACATAGTTAAAATAACGATGTAAGGTTTTGTTAGGTAATTGTAAATTTTGGTTTTCAAGTTTTTCAATTTTATTATGTTCGTGTTTTTGATTGATGATTGGTCAAATGTATTGTGATGCTATACATTTAAAAAAAATTATTGTGATATATAGTACTCTTGAAGTGATGAAAAATAAAATATTTAAGGAAAAATGTCTCTGTGACAATTTTTGAAATTTACAACACTCAAAAAGAACTGTTCATCACTATTAATTGTTTATCAAAGTACATATTTGTTCTAAAGCTACTTTTCCCTCCTTCATACTTGTAAGGAGAACCCAACCATGAAACATTTTGGGATATTCATAATAATTCATTGAAGTATTTGATGTGTCGGCCATGCTTTTAAGCTTTCTGCAGTCTGCAACTAACAAATCATGAGTTCCAACAAAAACAGAAATCTTCCCTAATCCTGAAAGGTCTCCATATATCGGACTTACCCGATAGTCTTTCAAATCAAGTTCTCCGGCAAATGCCTTTCCTGCTTCTTGTAGCGGTTCTATACCAAGCATTTTATCCTTTTTGTCAATTTCCAAGATGTCTTCATTACTCATTGTCACATCCAACCATGGAAAGAGTAAGATGATTTGATTGGGTTGAGGTTTGTTTTCTTTTTTCAAGTGCATGGCAAACCCCAGCGCAAGGCCTCCTCCAGATGAGTCACCCAAGAAGTCAATATTTTCTGGTGAGTGTTTTTTAAGTAATTCCTGATACACCTGACCAACAAGATCTATTGCATTTTCACAATTAGAACTTGGAGCCAACGGATAATCAGGTACAACTATAGTTGCATTTGTTTTTAGAATAAGATCATCAGCAAACTTCCAGTGGTACTTTTTTATTGTACCTACATATACTCCGCCATGTAAATAGAGAATAACCTTGTTAGAAGCGTTTACCTTGGGTTTGATTGTCCAAACTTTTCTATTATTTATAGTGGATTCCTGAATATCATACTTTTTGCACATGAATTTTGGAACGGGAGTAGGTTCTTCTGTTGATGCACTTTGATTTAACTTTTTACGTATATCGCCACCCTTTTTTACCCCAAAGAGAGAGGACATGGTTTGAATCAACTTTGAAGTAAAACTTGCTTTTTCTGAGTGAATATAGGTTATTGATGAATCTGTCATTTGCTGTGCATGTAAGGCTGTAGAGGAACTCATATAGACTGCTAATATGATTAAAGATAGCGTGACATTTTTCATAATTTTTGAATTATTTTTTTAGAGATGCGTCTTCTTTAAAATTCTTATATCCTTTCACCAAAAATTTGTTCACCATTGGCTGAGCAAACCATATAGGTGCTGCTTTTAGATCGAATTGCACTGTATTGCTGGCTTTATATACATCAGACTCGGTAGAAGTGAACGTCCAAGACCCTCTGAATGTATCAATTCGATTTAATTTCTTGGATGGCTCTAATGGAAAATCAGCCCAAGCCTCTTGCCACTGTACTCTGGCATTTCCATTTTTTACATAATCAAAGGTGTATTTAATGCACATTTCAGTATTCTTGAGTGGAAATGGTTCTTTGTGAATGGCATACACAACAATCGTATCGGAAGATTCACTTAGTATTTTGTATGTTGGGTATTTATAGTCAGCATCTACCTTTACGCCATTTGATAAATCATATAGATCCTGCTTAAATGAAGCAATACAATTTTCTGGTGAAGCTTCAACAAGTCCTTCGATTTTGTATTCATAAAAGCTGCTACCTTCTTCATTTCTTCTAAAAATTACCCATGTTGGATTTTCTGACTTGTCAGCTTTTACAACTTTCCACCCTTGTTGATCAACATCCGTTTGGTTGGCAATTCTAGAAGAGCTGCATGATACAATTGACAAAGCCATTGAACCAATGAATCCTAACAGTCGTAATTTTTTTAAATTCTTTTTCTGCTTCATAATAATTCTCCACAATAAAATATTAATTCCATTTAACATTTGAGTAATTTTCTTTTCGTTAATGCTTCCTGAAGCGTATATTCTTAGCACATTGTCAACGTCCTGCATATCAACAGACCATTCTTTAACTTGAGGAAAATCTTTGAATAAATAATTAATTTTTTTGAGCATTTGCTCATTATCAATATTTTTTTTAAAGACAAGGACATTCACTGTTATCGTTTTTTAGTTCGATACAAATGTCAGGGGAAATACACAAAGTGTGTTGCTGTAGAAGTTCAACTACTTATCTGAGAAGTCCATGCGGTATTCCGTAGGTGTCTTTTTGTATTTTGCCTTGAAAACCCTAGTTAAGTGGGCTGGAGTTGAGAATCCACAATCATAGCCTATTGAACTAATACTGGCGTCAGAAGTTTGGAGTAAATAGGCCACCTTCTCAATTCTTTTGTTTATGATATAACGCTGGGGAGTGTCATCATATATTCTCTTGAATTCTCTCTTGAAAGTAGACAAACTCATGTTGGTTAATGTAGCCAGATTTTCTAATGTTGCAGATGTAAGGAGATATGTTTCAATGGTTTCTTTAAAAGTGAATGTTCTTTCCGAGAATAGACTTCTAATGGTATTCATAACCTGAGGTTGATCATCTGTTTGCATCAGTAATAAAATGATTTCTTGCAGCTTTAGGATGAGGATATCTTCGGTCAGAGCATTTTTGTTTTCAAACAGATTCTTTAAACTTTCAATGTAATTCTGGACTAGGTTGGTAGCGGCCATTTGCACTATTACCTTCGTAACGGGTGCTTCAATTTCCTTCCAATATGGCGGTTTGGCGTCTTTATAAATTTTTTTGAGTACTTCAGGATGGAAATGGATTGTAATTGAATTGACGCGACCTGCTTCTTGCTCCATTAGTTTTTTTCCTAAAGTAAATCCGCAAACCGAAAGAAACGCTTGGTGAGTAATAGCAGACAAAGCATGCTGTTTGGACAAAACTTGATTATCACCATGGACTAAGTAGCTAAAACAAGCTTCGGAAGGGATTGGTAACTCACCTACCATAGGCGTATTTAGGTCAATCCAGGTAAATAATGGTCGCCCAAATAAATCTATTGAATGATGTTCGTTTATCATGCTGTTTGCTTTTTTAATTACCGCTAACTACCTTATACCATTAACTTTTGTAAGGTTATCTTGCTGTTTTTGCAAGCTTCCGTTAGGTTTTCTAATGTTTAGGGTATTATCAAAACTAGCCATTTTTCATAAACTATTAAAGGGTGAAATCACTTTTTTGGATGCTTTTGTTGCTCACGTGAGTATATATTTCAGTAGTTGTGCTTGGGCTGATGGTCAAAAATACACTGTCACATATAACCAACCCAAGAATCTCTTAGAAGCCATGATCTATTCATTTAACTATCAAAAACCATAAACACATGTTAATTCAACAAACACATTTTCCGCAAGGCGGACCAAATTGGGGCAAGATAATATTGAAAGGCGCAGGTATTCTTTCCGCCTGCTGTATTGCCTATCATATATTCAAGCCCATTTAGATGAAAAGTGAACCCAAACAAAAACTAAGAGACAAAACCGAATAATATAATCCAAGAAAGAGGGTCACTATTCATTTAGTAATCATACAATGGAAGGAGTAACATTAATGGAAGGCAAAGTATTGCTTGGTATTGTTCAGCGTTTAGAAAACATTGAACAGAACCAGCTTGCTATTATGAAGCAGCTCCAACATTTGATGCCACCGATCAATCAAGGTAGTGTTACAGATTTTATTTCTATTGCTGATGCTTGCATTAAATACCACGTAAGCCACGTCACAATCAACAACAAAATAAAACTCTTTAAAGCAACGAATAAAAGGGAAATTGACAGACTTCAATCTGGAGGATTTTTTCTAATTAATGAGGCAGAGTTACAAGAAGCGCTTCGCATAAAAGGCTCGTACACAAAAGTTACAAACAGTAATAAAGCATTTAAAGAAGCGAAACAAAAAATTTCACCCCAAGCTCCACCCCCCAAAAAAAAACCCTGTATTTACAGGGGTTTGAAGTTTTATCAGCGGAGAAAGAGGGCGTAGAGCGCCCTGCTTTCTCCGCTTTTTTTATTAAAGATTTTTTCCATGAGCGCAGCAAAAGCATCGAAAACAAAATAGCTGGCAAAGTAAATCCCTGATTAGAATACCTTCCGTCAGGATAGCCGACCATATTAAGAAAATGTATTTCTCCGGCTTGCTCTGCAAACACAGATAAGGAGATTTGCCAACACTAAACAGATAACAATCAAAAGCAGTTAGCTATTGATCCTGTTTTCTTTGATAATCATGTCTTTCACAATTGAATCCAGCTTAAGGGCGGTTTCGGCAAGGCCGTCAATCACCACTTTATTGTCGGGGTCGGTATAGTCATCTGCGTTAAATACAGCTACCAAACCCAGTATGGTAGCTACCTGACCACTCACCTCGTGTGAGTGTGTGTAAGCAATATCGCCCATTACTGTTTTCTGCTTTTCTATGCGGTCCAGATGTCCTTTTTTTTCATTTGCCAGCTCTGAGTTGTATTTCTTCTGCTTCCACAGGCTTCTCACCACTATGCCCATCACTACCAGCAACAATACCAGTGCTATTATCAGTATTATCCGCTCATTTCGCTTCTGTTCCAGTTTCAGCACATCTATCTGTATTTGCTTGTCTTTTAGTGCCAGTTCCCGCAATGATTCCAAATTGGCAATTTCAAGTTTATTCTCTTCAGAGTAGACAGAGTCTCTGTAAAGAATATACTTTTTATAACTCTCCAATGCAAGTGCAGTATTGCCAGTTTCCAGATACACCTCATGCATATTGTCGCTAAACTCTATTATGTTATCCAGCTGACCTATCTGCTCACTGAGCGCTATACTCTGCTTAAGGTAGTCTATAGATTTCGCCAAAAAGAATGATTTTGTTCCTTTTGGCAATATCCTGCCTGTCTGTTTTATCGAATCCATTTCAAGTGCTATGTAGAAATATACTGTGCCAATGTTTCCGAGGTTGATGGCTACCCCACCATTGTCGCCCAACCGTCTGAAAAGCTCCAGAGCTTTGGTATCGTACTCCAGCGCCCTGCTATAGTTTTTCATCTCCCGGTATACATTACCTATGTTACCATAATTTCGGGCTATACCATCTTTATCATTCAATTTTTCAAAAATATTCAGCGACATTAAGTCATACTCCAATGCTTTGACGTAGTCTTTTTTATTCATGTAGAGGATACCGATATTACCATAATCGCCACCGATATTTGCGCTATCGTTTATATCCTTATTTATCTTCAACGACTTGAAATTATACTCCAACGCCTTGTCCAGATTACCTTGCACCTGATACACAAAAGCGATGTTGCTGATTATGTTGCCATAGCTGCTTATAAGATCAGGCCTGTCTGCAAAAAACATAAGTGCTTTATGGTAATATTCCAATGCTTTGGGATAGTCTGATTTGTATTGGTAATTCAGACCCAGCACATTGTAGGCGGAAGCAACTGCTTTTTTTCTATCAAGTGCCTTAGCCAGTTCTAACTGCTGTTGTGCATACCTTATGCCCTCGTTAGGGTCTATAGTTTTGTACGTAAACGCCAGCCAGTTGAGTATCTTAATCCGGTTGGTATCTTCTTTGATCAGGGGCAATTTTTTCAGCAGAGAGTCAATTAATGGCTGTCCCTGCAATTGGGCTTTGCAGAAAAAAGAGGAAAACAAGAATATCAATAAAAAGAAGAAACGCATTAAAAACAAGGAGTAAGCAACAAAGATAAAAAAATCAAGAATTGTAAGGCCTACAATTTATCTTTTAGATGGGTTTCACTATTGTAGTATTATATTTGGCAACAGATAATGAGCAAAAACAGTATTGACACGAAAGTAATTATAGTGGGAGCGGGGCCGGCAGGTGCGGGTATTTCGTTCTTTCTGACTAACTATGAAATACCCCATATAGTTATAGACAAAAACACTTTCCCGCGCGACAAGGTGTGTGGCGATGCCTGCAGCGGCAAAACTGCACTGGTAATAAAACGCGCCAACCCTGATTGGCTGGCAGAGATACTGGAGCATAGCGAGGAGTTCCTGCCATCGTGGGGCATTACCTTTGTAGCACCAAACGGAAAAGCACTGGACATTCCATTCTCTCCAAACCGAACTGAAGAAACAAAAGCACCAGGATTTACGCTGCCCCGGCTTGACTTTGATGACTTTCTCTTTCGCAAAATGGCCTCCCCTTATTGCACTATATATGAGGGTGCAACCATAGGAAATATAATCCACGAAGGAAATAAGGTATCTGTAAATATGACGCACGATGCCACAGAATATGAGATTTCTGCACCAATAATTATAGGTGCTGATGGCGACAAAAGCATAGTGCGCAAGCAATTTCTGAGTGGCAGTACGGTTCCCAAAACATATGCAGTAGGGCTGCGTGCTTACTACGAGGGCATAACAGGCATGCACCGGGAAAATTTCATAGAACTACACTTTTTGCCAGAGATGCTGCCGGGCTATTTGTGGATTTTCCCGCTGCCGGGCGGTAAAGCTAATGTAGGCGTAGGAATATTGTCGGAAGTGATAAGGGACAAAAAAATAAACCTTAGGGAGCAGATGCTGGCAGCTATAAAAAATAATCCGCAGATAGCACCCAGATTTGCCAATGCACGGCTGACAGACAAAATACAAGGCTGGGGACTGCCGCTGGCTATGGAGCGGCAACCCATTTCTGGCAACAACTTCATGCTGTGTGGAGATGCAGCCAGTCTTGTAGACCCGTTTAGCGGCGAGGGCATAGGTAATGCACTCTATAGCGGAATGCTGGCAGCAATGGCTATAAAAGAAGCACTGCCTGCTAACGACTTTTCTGCCACTTTCCTGAAGAAGGCTTATGACGATGTACTATATAAAAGACTAGGCGATGAATTGAAAATAAGCGCTACCCTGCAGCGACTATGCAAGTACCCATGGCTATTCAACTTTGTAGTAAACAAGGCATACAAGAGCCCATCGCTGCGCAATACAATCAGTTGCATGTTCACCGATATGGACTTGCGGGAACAACTGAGTAAGCCATCATTTTATTTGAAGATACTGTTCAACAGGTAAGCAACTATAAATCAACTACCCGCAGCTTGCGCAGCAGCAGCACGTGCTTCCTTTTTTTTCTTTTGCTTGCGTATAATGAGGGTTACACCTTTGTAAGAAAGCTCTATGGCTTTCCATTTCAGGTACCCTCCTATTACTTCTCTGGCAGCAGTACCCAGCATGTTGCCGCCTTTCTTTAAAGACTTATTAATTATTGAATTACCAACAGATTCGTTGC
>JAIOYR010000085.1 GCA_021740995.1 Taibaiella sp. | reverse complement strand
CAAGGTAGGCAATATTGTAGATACCCCAGTCGCCATCGCCCGAGAAGTGGCAACCCAGCCTGCCGAGCCCATAAGCCAGCATGATGCCCGGTGCAGTAGCATCGCACAGGTGTGCAAACGGTATCTTGTGCTTACGCGAATAATAATAAAATGCCGCAGTAGCCATTATAAGTCCACCCAGAAAGGTAAGCCCGCTCGAAGAGGTAAGACTTTGAATTGGGTCTTTTATAAAATCATCCCAAGTTTCCAGCGCATTGAACACCTTGGCACCTACCAGCCCTGCCACAGCGGCTATCACTACTATCTCTGTTATCAGCTCATGTGGCCATACCAGCATCTGCTTTATCACCGGCTCCGGCAGTTCTTCCTTCTTTTTCTCGGCATACTTGGCATATCCCATTACCGCTGCACCTATCAGCCCCACCAGCAGATTGCCATTCATAGAAAAAAGATACCCCATAGGGTCGGGAGATATCTCAGCAAAATTGCCAAACAGCCCACCAATCTTAAAACCAATAATAAACCCGGTGATGGCAGATATAGCCAGCTCGGCCTTTGTAATCGGTCTGCCGGTTTCTTCCTCTCTTATCTGTGGTTGCAGCAGCCCTTGTTTAGCTTTGCGTTTGAGCTCGCTGGCAGTAGCCCATGCCGCTCCCAGAAACGACAGTGCCACCAGAAAACCAAATGTTTTGAACAGACTGAGCCACTGCGGCATCTCAATGCCCGTAATGGCATGCAATAAGTACTGAAAATCGGGATACATGGGTGTAAAAGTAAGTGAAAACTCAAAAGGGAAAAGACAAAATAATATTAAGGGGGGCTTTAGTTGACTGACTTTGCTGAAAAAGCTACGGCGGGTGGCGGCAGTTAGTGAAAATCTCATCAGTTTCAAAAAAAAATCCTCTGTGAAATCTTGAGTTTATGCGATGGTTATCAAATGATTAATAAGCAACCGGCGTTTCAAAAACTCCCACTTTTTTCCCATTGTATTCAGTTGATTTTTGCCGGCTCAATTCTTATTCTTGTCTTGGTGAGCCGCGCCGAACCATGTAATCAGGGTATAGAGGGAGGTTGCTCGGCGAACACACTATGACATAGTTTTCATTGATAGGCAGTCGTTTAGCACTCAACTTTTCCCTTATGTTGCGAGATTGCCACAGGCTTGCAGCCACTCATCCCGAAAGCATTCGGGACTAAGCACGGCGTTTGCAATTACTGCTGTGAGGGTGGGCTGTAGGGCTTGTAAGTAATATCAGAACTCCTGACCTATCGCAGTCTAAACCGGAGCAGTATTTGAAATCCTGTACGAGAAAACCCCGTCCCTAAAGGGAGATGTTACGTAATTCACATGAATTTACCATGATTTCAAACTGCGAACTTATAATATACTCTGCTCTACGGGTATGGAGTTCTGAATATATAGTCCAGCTGTTTTTGTTTAGGAAAGTGACATTTTATATGGCATTACTTAGTACGCCACTTTCGACAGGCTCTTGCCCTTCGACAGGCTCAGGATGCCCTTCGGTAAACTCAGGGTGACAGGGAAGTTTGGGATAGACCTGAATGCCGTTTTTGTAGTGTATGGTTTTTTGGGCTAGCATTTCGTGATGTAATTGCTGAGCAGAGGGAGCGGGTGAGGTGTAGGTACGCTCGGGCGGTTGTGGCTGATTGTTGTTTTCGGCTACTATGGCATCGTAGTCTTTTTCGTCCTGCCACTTTTCGAGTAGTTCTTTTTCGGGGTATGGCTTGCTGCCGTCTTTGTTGTAGCCATCGAGCACAAAAGTGCTTTGTGCCTGAGTGGCTTTGGCGGTTACAAAATCATCGACATGGGGCAATAACTCCTCAGCCAGAAAGGGGTCTTTTACTTTTAGTCCTTCGAGGAAATAGGTAAAGGTTTCCATGTTTTCGCCGGCAGTGCTGCCTATCTTGACTTTGTTGACTGTGGTAACGAGCTTTGCCAACATGTTTACTTCGTCTTTGGTGATAGTCTCGTAAGCTACATCGCGGGTGAGGATTTTGTCGGTAAGGTGACCGATAACGTGATAAATCTTCTGTGCGAGAATGGTGGGCATGTTTCGGGCTGTGGTGCGGAGGATGTCCCAGTCGCCATCGACTGACCACTGGTAGATCGTGCGGCGGTTGACACCGAGCTTCTCTGCGATCTCGGTTTTGGAGAGGTTTGTCTGCAGGTAGAGGTTGCGCGCCTTGTCTTGTTCTTGTGTTTTCATGTGATAGGCTTTTTGGTTTTTCCTACAAAAGTATTGTGGGTTTAGTGAAACCAACAAATCGCTAAAATGCTAATAGTTAGGTAAAGTGTGGGTAAAAGCTTGTGTGGGTGTGGGTTTCGGAGGATTGAAGCATTTTTAAATTTGTGGATAAGTCGTTTTTTTTGGGGCAACCGCGACTACCCCGACCCTAAAGGGAGGTTAGCCCGACCCTAAAGGGAGGTTACCCCGACCCTGAAGGGAGGTTAGCCCGACCCTGAAGGGAGGTTACCCCGACCCTAAAGGGAGATGGGCTGTGAGCGGTGATGCCCCGACCCTAAAGGGAGGTGGGCTGTGAGCGGTGATGCCCCGACCCTAAAGGGAGGTTAGCCCGACCCTAAAGGGAGATGGGCTGTGAGCGGTGATGCCCCGACCCTAAAGGGAGGTTAGCCCGACCCTAAAGGGAGATGGGCTGTGAGCGGTGATGTTGTGTGTTGGATTTCGGGATATATAGGTATGGCACACTTTTGGAAGTGTGCCATACCTGTGAGTAATATAATTCTCACAAAAAAAAAAATCCCCTCCACAGCATAGGCTATGGAGGGGATATATCAGATGTGGTATTACCACGGTATTATTCGTCTTCGCCACCAGCTTCCTGAGGGGCACGACGGGCATCTACCAGTTCTTTAATCTTTGGTATACTGTAGAGCATCTGCATTTTGTCGAGCAGGGCTTTTGCAGCAACTGTATCACCCGACTGGTAGGCGGTCTGACCAATACCACGCATAATTTCCAGTTGCTGGGTAGCCATGTCCGCAAGTCCGTATCTGGCTTCATCGTCCAGCGATACTATCCACTTCAGCATTTTCTCTGAGCTATTCACAATTTTACCGGTTATAGCGGCGCCCTTCTTATTGTCGCCTGCACGGTAGTAAGAGGTGGCCATAAAGTAACCAGAGTACTCCATACTATATGGGTAAGAATTGTCCGAGATGTTGTTATACACCTTGTCGAGCACCTGTATTGCTTTTTCGTTTTGTCCGTCAGCTACCAGCTGGTTAGCAATAGAAGCTGCGTTCATACGGTAGGTAATAAGCACATGGCGGTTAGGCTCGTCAAAGAATACATCGTTGCGCTCTGCCCCACCCCACTTGAAGGTGTTCATGAACATATCGTAACTCTTCTTAGTGTCCATAGAGCCGGTAACACTGTAGTTTACCTTTACAGAATCTATAACCTTGTAGGGCATCAGACGGTTCACCATACCTTCGAGCCTCATGTACTCGCTGGTACCGGCATAGTCGCCTGCGCGCAGGCCTGCATCAAAGTATAGCGGACGTTTCCAGCCATCATTGGCTATGGCTGCTATTATATTCAGCACTGCCAGATCGCTCTTGGTAGCTCCGTTTTTAGGATAAGTGAACTTCATATCGGTAATCACCCGTGCAGTATCTTCTGCAGGTACGAGGCCGCGTTTCACCAGTTCTTCTTTAGACAGAGACGGTACAAAGAAGTTCTTCACCGGCATGTAGTTTACACCTTCGCTGCCACGCTGCGCCATCTTGTCCTGATCGGTACTGTTCATAAAGTTACAGATATCGGTAAGGTTGAAGTACTGGTCTTTGGGTATTTTCAGCGATGGGTTGTCGAGATACTGCAGATAGTTGTGCTTGTCTCCTATGTAGTCTTTCTTTTTCCAAATCATAGGCACCGGCATACCATCATTGGTACGGTAGTTGAGCTGGTCTATGTACCAATCTATACCCAGCAGGCTGGTATTGATGATGCGCACGTCTCTGCGGAAACCTTCTACCTCCTGAATGTACCACAGCGGGTAAGTCTGGTTGTCGCCATAGGTAAAGAGTATGGCATTAGGTGCACAGCAAGAGAGCGTATTGTATGCCTCGGCACGCGCCAGTGTCTTGTTAGAGCGGTCGTGGTCGTTCCATTCTACCTTTGCCATAAGTGCAGGCACAGCTACAAAGCAGAGCGCCACAGCACCAAAAGCTGCGCCAGCCCCCTTGCCCAAAGCGGCTACCAGCCACTGATACACCATAAGCACACCCAGGCCTATCCAGATAGTGAATGTGTAAGTGCAACCGGCAAATGCGTAGTCTCGCTCACGTGGCTGCATTGGTGTCATATTAAGGAAGATACCAATGGCTGCTCCGGTAAAGAAGAACAGTGTAAGCACAATGGCTCCGTCTTTCTTATTGCGGTTGAACTGGTACACCAAACCAAGTATACCCAGCAGGAATGGCAGGAAATACAACTTGTTGTGCGCAGGGTTGTTGCTCAGGTCACCCATCTCGTCGGTATCGCCCAGCCCTCTGAACTTGTCTATAAACGTGATGCCTGAAATCCAGTTGCCACGCATAGCGTCGCCCTGGCCTTCCACATCATTCTGGCGGCCGGCAAAGTTCCACATGAAGAAACGCCACCACATCCAGTTCATCTGATAACCAAAGAAGAACTGCATATTGTGTCTGGCAGTAGGCTCCTCGCCATCAGCCAGATTGAGGAAACTACGGTAAAAGTTGACGTGGCTCTGATTGTTGTAATCCCAGATACGAGGGAAGAAATGGCTTTGATTTTCACCGGTTCTTGGGTCTACACCAAAAATAGGATCTGTCTTGTTGCCTACTTCAACGTATCTGTCTTTACCATCTACCTTGTCAGGGGCATACATTTTTCTGGAGTCATCGATACCCGTATATACACTGGTGAAGTATGGTCCGGTGAACAAAGGCTGCTGACCAAACTGCTCGCGGTTTACATAATCGAGGAAGCTCATAGGGTTGTCCGGGTTGGTCATATCAATAGGCACATCGGCACGTGAGCGGATGATGGCTGTAAAATAGCAGGAGTAACCAATGATAATGAAAATGATGCACAACATACCTGTGTGCGCAAGATACCAGCCCTTCTTTTTGACAAACAACAGCAGAAATATAAGCAGGCCTGTAAGCAGAATAAGGAATACAAAACCACCGGTATCAAACGAAAATCCAAGGTCGTTGGTAAAAATGCGGTCGAATGAAGAAGCGATTCTGGGTATATACTGAATGACCCCGAATTGAATGAAACCCAACACCACACAACCTATCACAAATGCAAGCGCAGCCCCCATAGGAGTAGCCTTGAACTTGCGGAAGTAGTATATCATGGCAAGCGCCGGAATAGTAAGCAGGTTAAGCAGATGGACGCAGACAGAAAGACCTACGAGGAAAGAGATAAGGACTATCCAGCGGTCGGCATATTTTTCGTCGGCTATATGCTCCCATTTGAGCATAGCCCAGAATGTGAAAGCTGTAAACAAAGAAGAAGTGGCATAAACCTCGGCCTCAACAGCAGAGAACCAGAATGTATCAGAGAACGTACATGCAAGCGCACCTACTACCCCGGCGCCCATTATGGCTATTGTTTGGCCCATATCGGGTTCTTCGGCATGAGCCACCAGTTTTTTGGCAAAATGGGTAATGGTCCAGAAGAGGAATAGTATACTTAAAGCACTAGCAATAGCCGAAAGAGAGTTCATCATCAAAGCAGCATTGGTAGATGAGCCGCCGGTAAGTGCCTCGCCACCGGCAAACAGGGCAAACATGCGCTGTAACAACATAAAAAACGGAGCTCCCGGAGAGTGACCTACTTCCATTTTGTAAGCACAGGACAGAAATTCACCGCAATCCCAGAAACTGGTGGTGCGCTCCATGGTCATCAGGTAAACGATAGCTGCTATTCCGCCGGTAATCCACCCTGTAAGGTTATTGACTTTACGATAGTTCATGATACAATATTAGTCAGGCGACAAAAATAACAAAAGTTGCCAGTTATCAATATTTTAGTTGTTTAATAAAGGTTAATCATAGCTGGAATACCTACCAGACTTAGGCTTCAAGTTAATATCGAGGCTACTATGTTGTGTAAATTCCCGCTGCAATAGCAGATAACTTCATATCAGCAGATTGGCAATACTCTTCTTTAGCTGGTCGGTAGTGAGCTCCTGCACCAGCTGTATTTCGGGTATTTTGCGCAGCTCATCCAGTATTATGTGCGCATCGTGCTGCGGCTCAGCAGTCTGTATGAGCCACAAAAAATCAAGATGTTTAGCCTCAGGTAACAATGGTCTTTTTCCACATTTAAGCTGGTAGAGCATATAACTATATGAGCTGTTGGGTATCTGATGGCTGTATGTAGGAAAAAAGTACAAATCTTCTTTTTCCTGCCTGTGTTGCTCAAACATGTTACCCTGTCCGTTGTTGCTCAGGTAGTTTACTGTTTCTTTACCGCTCTTGCTTTCCCTCATACATATAGTATTATCGGGAATGTTTTCGAAGTTGGTATCAAAGTACTTATTGAGCAGCCAGCAAAACCTATGCCCCGGCAAAACGGTAGCAATACCAATCATAGCAGTATCGGCGAAAAAATTATCTTTCATTTCGCCAATATCCAAAACAGAATTTGCCATACCAGTGTATTGATGGATAAAGGTACAAATAAGGAAAATTGCAAAGGCAAAAGTAATACTAACGGAAACGATTATCCTACAAATTATTGTCTCCCGAAATAGTGTTTTTCTTTTCACTACCTAGCATTGGGCATTTACCTCTGAATGTCCTAAATTCGCAGTCAATTTTGAATTACTACTACATAGATGAAAGATTTTTCTTACGTTACCGGACCAACACCCGCTTATATTGAATCGCTGTATCAGGAGTTTGCCAAAGACTCAACAATGGTAGACCCTGAATGGAAAAAATTTTTCGAAGGGTTTGATTTTGCTATCAGCAACCCTGAACTGTCGGGAAGCACAAACGGCAAACCTGCTGCCAGTGCCGGAATGCTGGAAAAAGAACTGGGCGTGTTCGAGCTGATAAGAGCCTACCGCAAACGCGGACATCTGGCGGCGACAACCAACCCAATAAGAGCCAGGAAAAACCGTCATGCCCAGCTGGAGCTGGAGCGATTCAATCTGAGTGCTGCGGATATGGAGACTTCCTTCTTTGCAGGCAGATTCATAGGCGTGAATGACGGGAAACTAAAGGATATAATAGAGCGGCTGAAAATGCTGTACCTGGGCAATGTGGGAATAGAGTTTACCTACATCAATGATACAGAGAAATGCCATTGGGTGCAGAAAACGTTTGAAGACCTGATGCGCGCTCCATTGTCCATCACGCAAAGAAGGCGGATACTTGAAAAGCTGAATGAAGGTGTCATATTTGAAAAATTCCTGAATACTAAATTCATAGGTCAGAAACGTTTTGGACTGGAAGGTGGTGAGGCTACAATTGCTGCATTGGACACTATCATCAACAATGCTGCCGATGATGGTGTGCAAGAAGTGGTGATAGGCATGGCACACCGTGGCAGGCTGAACATACTGGCTAACACCCTAAAGAAAACCTATCAGCAGATATTCTCAGAGTTTGAAGGCAACATGCCCGACGACATGACCATGGGTAGCGGAGACGTAAAATACCATCTGGGTTTCCAGAGTGATATTGTAACACCAAATGGCAAGACTATAAATGTACAGCTCGCTCCCAACCCGTCTCACCTGGAAGCAGTAGACCCGGTGGTACTGGGTTTTGCCCGCTCAAAGGCTGATACACTATACAACAAAGAGTATGACAAAGTGTTGCCGATACTGATACATGGCGATGCCGCAGTGGCGGGTCAGGGTATCATATATGAGCTGCTGCAAATGTCTAAACTTGCAGGGTATAATACCGGTGGTACTATACATTTTGTTATCAATAACCAGATAGGCTTTACTACTGACTTTGATGATGCCCGCTCAGCGGATTATTGTACCAGCATAGCATCTATGTTGCAGTGCCCTGTGCTGCACGTGAACGGTGATGATGCTGAAGCTGTGGTGAAGTGCAGCATGCTGGCTATGGCATACCGTCAGCATTTTAACGAGGATATCTTCATTGATATGGTTTGCTATCGCAAGCACGGTCATAATGAAGGTGATGAACCAAAGTTCACACAGCCACAATTGTATGCACTTATAGACAAACACTCCAACCCACGCGAGGTGTATACCCAATACCTGATGCAGCGTGATGATGCAGCAGCCAAAGATCTGGCTAAAGAAATGGAAACAGGTTTCTGGAACGACCTGCAGCAAAGATTGGATGAAGTGAAACAAAAACCACTACCCTACAAATACCAGAAGCCTGAACTATGGTGGAAAGAGCTGCGCAAAGCTCAGGAAGTAGATTTTGACAAATCGCCGGATACTGCTATCACCGAAGAGCAGTTCAAACTGTACTTCAATAAACTGATGCAGTGGCCGGAGGGTTTCAGCCCGCTACGCAAGGTGGAAAAACTGCTGCAGGATAAGATAAAACTATTTGAGACTGAAGGCAAGGTCGACTGGGCTACAGGTGAGTTGCTGGCATACAGCAGCCTGCTGGCTAGCGGCAACGAAGTGCGCCTGAGTGGCGAAGATGTAAAACGTGGCACCTTCTCTCACCGCCACGCAGTGATATATGACCAGAACACCAACCAGCCTTACAACCGACTGGATGGCATACAGGAAGGACAAGGAACACCCTACATATATAACTCACTGCTGAGCGAGTATGCGGTGCTGGGCTTTGAGTATGGCTATGCTATGGCCAACCCAAATAACCTGGTGCTGTGGGAAGCGCAGTATGGCGACTTTGTGAACGGTGCGCAGATAATCATAGACCAGTACATAGCCAGTGCAGAGCAAAAGTGGACTAACATGAATGGTCTGGTGCTGCTGCTGCCACACGGCTACGAGGGCGGCGGACCCGAGCACTCGAGCGCGAGGCTGGAAAGGTTTTTGCAAAACTGCGCCGAACTGAATATGGTAGTGACGAACATCACGACCGCTGCCAACTTCTTCCATGCACTACGCAGACAACTGGCATGGGAGTTCCGCAAACCGATGGTGAACTTCTCTCCAAAAGCTAACCTGCGCCACATACGCTCCTACTCTGCTATGAGTGAGTTTACTACCGGCGGATTTAAGGAAGTGCTGGATGACCCGAATGTAAAAACGGCATCGAAAGTAAAACGTGTATTGCTGTGCAGCGGCAAAATGTATTTTGACCTGAGCGAAAAACAACTGGCTGATAAACGTGACGACGTGGCTGTGGTGCGCCTGGAGCAGCTATACCCACTGCCCATAAACCAGCTGAATGCATTGCGCGAAAAGTATAAGAAAGCTGAGTGGATATGGGTGCAGGAAGAGCCGCAGAATATGGGTGCCTGCTGGTACCTGCAGATGAATCTTGCTTCTGCGCCTGATGGCTTCCCAATACGCTATATAAGCAGACCTGCAAGTGCATCTACCGCCACAGGCTTTGCAAAAAAACATGTAATCGAACAAACACAATTAGTAGAAAAAGCATTTGCGTAAATAATAATGGTAAGCGTTGCTGCTCAGCAGCAACGCTTACCAAAATATTACACCACTTTCTTTGGAGGGAGATCGAAGGCTATTGCCTCGTGATCGAAGTTGCCTTTGTGGGCACCATCGCAAAATGGTTTGTTCTTAGAGAGACCGCAGCGGCAAATAGATACTATATCCCTGCCTGCAAGACCATATACCGCTCCGCTCTTGTCTACAATTTCGAAGTCGCCTTCTATTTTCACTGAGCCATTACTGTTGATTGTAAGTTTCGTTGTTGCCATAAGTTATTTTGTTGTGTGTAAAGATAAGTGAAGAAGTGTTACTAAGTTTTTAATAAAACTATAGTGAGGTACGTGTCTTAGTATATTTTCAATCTGCAAGCCGGTTTTCAATATCCATTCGCTGGTGTAAGATCCTTATCACTTCTACGATGCCATTTACAACCCTCTAAAAGATAAGATGAGATTTGACTTTTGAAACCCGGTAGCCTTTTCGAATTTGATCCATTTGTCTGCCCGATTCCGGTTCCAAACAGATGTAGTTTATTTCATCAAATATCAGATTATAATAGTGATTGGCCTGCTGTACAGACCATTTTTCAACCGTATATAACCATATATTGTCCAGGTCAGCAATTGCCTCTTTACTGATGATGTAAGGCAATGGACTCATGAAATAGAAGCATTCAATTTTTTGAGATGGGCTTTGGGATCAAAGTTCTTTTCAAATCCGCTCATTTCTCCCTGCCGAAGTGCTTCATTAAGGTATTGCATTTTTTGTTCTTCAGCTTCCAGTAGTCTTAAAGCCGTTCTTATTACCTCACTTGCAGAGTCATACCTGCCAGATGAAACTTCCTTCGAAATAAATTTTTCAAAATGTTCACCCAATAAAATAGAATTGTTGTGACGCATAACATTCTTTTACTAAAGATACCAATATTTGGGTTAGTTGCCAATAAAAAGGGACGTTGAACACAGAACAAAGAGATTGCAATAAATCTCTTGTCATTTAAGTTAATGTTGCTATTCGGCTGCATGGACTATCGACAAAAGCTCGGAGCAAGTTCAGGAGACGGAGTAGTATTTGTAGTTCCCGGTGCACTGTGCTAACATTATGGAACAACGGCTTCGTTGTTGCCATAATTTATTTTGTTGTGTGTAAAGATAAGTGAAGATGTGTTACTAAGTTTTTAATAAAACTTAGTCAAATACGGGTACCGCTCTTCATAAAGTTTCTTTACACGGCTGAGAATGGTGTTGCGGAGACCGTCTATGTTGCGTCGCTCGGTGGCCGATACGAAGATGGCTGAGTTGTTGGTGAGGGTCTGCCAGCGGTCTTCGAGCTGTGTGAGCATATCGTTCTTCACCTCTTCATCGAGCCATGGATCAAACACGGTTTGCTCATACAGGTCCATTTTGTTAAAGATGGTAATGATGGGCTTATCGAATGCACCTATCTCCTGTAGTGTCTTGTTTACAACACCCATCTGGTCTTCGTAACCGGGATGTGATATGTCTACTACATGAAAGAGGCAGTCTGCCTCCCGCACCTCATCGAGTGTGCTCTTGAAGCTCTCAACCAGGTGGTGGGGCAGCTTGCGTATGAACCCTACTGTATCGCTGAGCAGAAAGGGGGTTTGCTCATATACCACTTTGCGGGTAGTGGTATCGAGTGTTGCAAACAGCTTGTTCTCAGCAAAAACATCTGCCTTGCTCAGTATGTTCATCAGGGTACTCTTACCCACATTGGTGTAGCCTACCAGGGCTACGCGGATGTATTCACCACGCTCTTTGCGCTGTGTCTGTGCCTGCTTGTCTATATCGGTGAGTCGCTTGCGCAGCAGGGATATCTTGTCCTTTACCAGGCGGCGGTCGGTCTCTATTTCGGTTTCACCGGGACCACGGCTGCCTATGCCCCCACCCTGCCGCTCCAGGTGTTTCCACATTCCCTTGAGGCGGGGCAGCAGGTATTGGTATTGCGCCAGTTCTACCTGAACTTTGGCCTGCGCGGTTTTGGCACGGCTAGCAAAAATATCGAGTATCAGATCGCTTCGGTCAATGGTTTTGATACCGGTAGCATCGGTGATGTTGCCTATCTGTGAGCCGGTAAGCTCATCGTCAAAAATTATGAGGCTTGCCCCCTTGGCTATCGCATACTCTTTTATCTCCTCGAGCTTGCCCTTGCCTACAAATGTTTTACTATCGGGCTTGGGTAGCTTTTGTATAAATGTCTTTACGGTGACAGCACCAGCGGTTTCTGCAAGAAACTCCAACTCTGAAAGGTATTCTTTGGTAAGTGTCTCGGTTTGCTCTTTATATATAAGGCCTACGAGTATCGCTTTTTCCTCCTGTTGTATTTTATTGTTTTTATCGAGCACTATTTGAAAAATAAAAAATTGACATAATCAACAATAATCAAAAGTAGTACAATTAGTTTATAGAGGAGATGAAGAAGCTAAGCCATACCTGAAAATTAAATTTACAAATGACGAAATTCCAAACCAAACAAAAACCGCCTTTTCTTCCAATATTACTATTTAAATTTATTGATTTGCTCCATGCCTGAAACGAGGGGCGGTGCGCTCCATCTTTGTTTTTCGTAAAACACGCGGCTCTTTCTTAAGTGTTCCTTTTGATCCTTTTCGAGACCCAAAAAAGCAGGATGTACCTATACCATAATTGAAATATGTTAGCGACTTAATTGGTAATACCTCTTCGGATAACATATTCGTCAAGCCCTTCTGGGCATATACCTGTATGGCCCAAATCTTATTAATTTCAAGACCTGCCTCGCACCTGACTGCCACTGCCAGCCAACTATAACTATCGTCTATTGACTCTATTGTTTGATTTACAAAACCCTGTTTATCATAGTTGCTTATCTTGGCTCTGGCACGCGCTACGATAACAGGCACAAGTCCTCCTCCTGCAAAAAAGTTCGTTTTATTCTTTAAAACTGGTTTGACAATAAGTATCAATGGTAATTCTAAAGCACTAAGACTAAACCCTACTGTACGAGCACTATTATAAAAATCGCTGCTTCTTTCGCTATTTCGAGTATATACAAGTGCAGGTTGGAAATACAGCTTATTATTGAGCAAAACATCTGCCAAAACGCCTATTCTGAAGTCTGGCACTACATCAAAACGATCTTTTCTGATATATTTTGAAGTACCCTTGTAAACATATCGGGTATTATTTAAACCTGCAACTGCCCCTATTTTCAGCTGTCCGGAAACAGGAATTGAAAACAAAAATATAATGAATAATGAGAAGAAATATTTCATACTGACATTTAAATAAAAAATAACTATAACCATTTAAGTAAATAAAGAACAGACTATAAACCTATAATTATGAGCCTTCAACACTGATTATACAACCCATGTTCTGCTTACCTAAGTTCGGTTAACCATTTACTATTTTCCTCTTGTTGTATTTTAGTGTTTTTGTCGGGCACGGTATAAAGTGAAAGTGAATAGTATAAAATCAAAAGTATGACATATAATGCACTGGTAAGAAATTGCTGATTACTGAATTATAGAGACCAAATATCATAGCAGCCGTAGCAAAATATCACCTTTGGCATAGATATTGCTGATAAATAGAGTACCCCAAAAGACAACCTATATTTAAGTTTATGAGACCAATTACTATTTTAGTGTTCCTGTTATTTTTTTCGAGCATTTCATGGACTTCCTGCAAAAAAGAAAGTACAAATAATCAAGTAATACCGCCCTATATCTCTCCGTACCCCAAAAATCACACGTCGAAGATGACAGGAGAAAGACTGTGGATAGGAATACTAAAAACCGGCTTTTTCCCCACTACCGAACGAGCGGATACGCAACGCTATGCAGTAAATATACTCGATGACTCTACTGTAATGATATTAACAGACACGTTCCATTACCAATCATTAGCCGCCGATTCGTCTATATTCTTCAAAAGAAATAGAGGAACGGCTACAAGAGATGTATCCGTTAGCTATTATTTTTCTGCAGATAGTATGGTGTACAGTTACTACGACCGGTTTTCCAGTTGCTGTTTTACTTCACGGCAGTTGCACACTATAAAGTAACCTTAGCAGTTAATTTCATACCCGAGTCAGAACATCGCTTTTCCGAAATACTCCATTAACTCAACCGCTCCTGTTCTCTTAACCAACGCTCCGGTATATCGCCGGCACTGGCTATGAGGTAATCGTTGTGCGAGCAGGGAACAAAGGCACCGTCGGGCAGTTGCATCCACCAGCGGTTGGTGCGCTTGCTTTTCATAAAGGTTGTCTCGAGCTCTCCGGAGACTATATTGAAGTTGATGAACTCATCAGCCTCTGTTAATTTAGCTTCCGATTTGCGCACCCTGTAGCCATCTACAAAGTACCATATCATCTGCGCTATGAGGCGTGCGGTCATGTTGTGGGTATCATCGGCCTCGTTATAGCCATAAATACCAAAAGAAGTAAGCTGATCGCTCATGCCGGCGAAGTGTGTAAGCACACATACCTCCTCACCATTGAGCCCATTAGGAGAGCCATTGATATTGGCAGGTGCGTCGCAGTAACGCACTACCGACATATCGAGCCCAAAGATATTGCTGATACGCAGCACGGGTTCGACCTCTGCTATCTGCTCGCGCACCTTGCCGAGGCGATAAAAGTCGAACCGCAGCTTATCGAGCGTTTCCAGCATTTGCGGATGTGCATAGTAACTCTGAAAACCTATGTGGCTGTAGTGCGAAACAAAATTGGGGGAGCCGGTGAGCATCTCCATAAGGAAGCCGGATGCATTTACCACTTCTGTTTCATCGAGGTCTATGAGCATATCTGCTACCGACGCCACTACCATCTGCTCTGCTTTTTTAAAGGTCTCGTATTGCTGCAGCATGAGGTCGTGACCGCCACCCAGCACCAGGGCTATCTTGCCTGCCTGATGTATCTCCTGCAACACCGTGAGTAATGCATGACGGGTATCGGCCGGTGTGGCACCCTGACACACATTGCCCATATCAGCTATGTTGATGTCGGAATGCCAGTAGAACATCTTATAAAGCTGCTCGCGCACAGCATCGGCACTATTACAGTAAGGAAGACTTTTGTCTACCCCACTCCAGTCGCCGCAACCTACCAGCACTATATCTGCGACATCGATATCGAAGCCAGACTGGGACAGGCAGGCAATATTGGCACCGAGCTGCATAGGCTCGTAAGTACCCTTGGGCTTTGTATCTATAAAGTGTTGTTCTTCTAAAAATATCTGTATGTCATTCATAAAAACTACTGTCAATTATTGGTGCTAAAAGTAAGCAAAATTCTGAGACTGCTGAGCCTCATCCCTGCCCTCCCCCGAAGGGAGGGTGAGGTCGAATGAGCGCAAGACCGCCCCACTGCCTGTGAGGTAGTCAGGCCAGCCCTCTACCATTATGTATGCTCATGGGAGCCTGGCAGTAAAGTGTAGTAATTATTGAAAGAGTAAGCTATAGTAGCATTCATTTTACAATTCTTGCTTCGAAAAATAGTAACCGGAATAAGAATCACGCAAAGCATATATGTATTACCTTGTTAAAAATAAATACCTGCTGTGTATTTAATCGGAGAAATACCCGCAGATTTTTATAATTTTGGACATCAGGCTATTATAGCAGCCTTTCTGCCTGCAGAGGGGATATTATGCAAACAACATGGCAACCGGAAAAAAAGCAAAACCTACTTATATAAATGCAATCATGGGCGTGGCACTGGTGCTGTTCCTGCTGGGAGTTCTCGGCTGGCTGGTAATCAATGGCAGAGCACTGACACGTGCCTTCAAGGAAG
>JAIOYR010000084.1 GCA_021740995.1 Taibaiella sp. | reverse complement strand
GAATAGGAGGGCCCAATCTTACTTTGCTTATTGCAGCAATATACGCTCTTGCTGTCATTAGTGTAGTGTTTGTCTTCGTAATAGGTCGAATGGCTCGTGAGATAAGATTAAAGAACGATATACTGAACATAGCTGGTAAGGATATAAAGACAATTGTAGGTCAACACCTGGAGCGCAAAGCCGCTATGCGCACTATAGAGCAACGCCATATGCTGGGTATGTCCGGTATTAGCCAGGTTCCTAACGCCAAAGTGAATGTAAATGAGGTAGTAAACGCCGGGTATTAGCACTGCCATAGGTTTAATTAACAATGTTCATTTCATAGTATTGTGTACTCGTTCCTGATTCCTGATGTGCATTTAGGATTGTTAACTTTGTGTACCTTGCACTTTCTTTGGAACGGAGAAAGTGATATCTATCATAAGTAGATTATTGTTGTGTATTTACTCTTCGATTATATAATTTGAACAGGAATTTGTTATAGCAAGGCAATTGCTAACTGTTGACTGTAAACTTAAGGATCAATGGACAAAATAATAAAAACAGACGCTGGTATAGAGATTAAGGAAGTGTATTGCGAGCCGGTGAGGATGAACGAAATGCCGGGACAATTCCCATTTACCAGAGGTGTACATGCTGCCATGTACCGGGACCGGTTGTGGACTATGCGTCAGTATGCAGGTTTCAGCACTGCGCAGGAATCTAATAAGCGGTATCATTTTTTGCTGGGGCAGGGTGTGAGTGGTTTGTCGGTAGCTTTCGATTTGCCAACACAAATAGGGTATGACTCAGATCACGCCATGTCTGAGGGAGAGGTGGGTAAGGTAGGTGTGGCAATTGACTCACTTTGGGATATGGAGGAGCTTTTTGATGGAATTCGTCTGTCGGATATCACGACTTCTATGACCATCAATTCTACAGGTTTTATCCTGCTGGCCTTTTATATAGCACTTGCCAAAAAGCAGGGAGCGGACATCCGTAAAATTTCTGGTACCATACAAAATGACATTCTGAAAGAATATGCTGCGAGGGGCACATATATATATCCGCCTACGCCATCTATGCGTATTATAACAGATATTTTTGAATACTGTAGCAAGGAGGTGCCTAAGTGGAATACAATATCAATTTCCGGTTATCATATACGTGAGGCGGGTGCTAATGCGGTACAGGAGCTGGCTTTTACACTTGCAAATGGTAAAGCGTATCTTCAGGCTGCTATAGATAAAGGATTGGATATTAATGTTTTTGCACAGCGTTTATCATTCTTTTTTAATGCACACAATAATCTGTTTGAGGAGGTCGCAAAATTCAGAGCTGCCCGCCGTATGTGGGCAAATATTACCCAATCGCTGGGCGCAACCGACCCCAGAGCACAGATGTTGCGCTTTCATACCCAGACAGGTGGCAGTACTTTGACAGCACAACAACCTAAAAATAATATAGTGCGTGTGGCTTTACAGGGCTTGTCGGCAGTGCTGGGTGGCACACAGTCGTTACATACAAACGGTTATGACGAGGCATTGTCTTTGCCCACGGAAGAGGCTGCGTCTATAGCACTACGTACCCAGCAGATCCTCGCTTATGAAAGCGGTGCCACTGATACCGCAGATCCGCTTGCCGGCTCTTACTATGTTGAGGCTTTGACAAATGATGTGGAAGACGCAGCCTGGAAACTGATTGACAAAATAGACGCAATGGGTGGCTCGGTAAAAGCAATAGAGCAGCACTTTATGCAAGATGAGATTGCCCGCTCTGCTTATGCCTACAATCAGGCAATAGAAGATGGCAGCAAAGTTATAGTAGGTGTGAACAAGTTTACATCGGAAGAAATGAGCAAGCCGCCCGGCTTCAAAATTGATGACTCCATACGTCAGGTGCAGACAGAAAAACTTGTGCGCTTGAGAGCCTCCCGTAATAATGATGTGGCTGCTGCTTGCCTGGCAAGTATAAAGGCTAAAGCTATGACTACCGAAAACCTGATGCCAGCCGTAATAGACGCTGTAGAAAACCTGTGCACTCTGGGCGAGATTGCAGATACGCTACGTGAAGTGTGGGGGGAATACAAAGGGTAATGAGTTGGTTGCTATTTTGCCGGTGTTTGCAATTTTGTGATTACAGGCATAATATTATTGAAGAGCGAGTCCATGTCATTTGGGTGTAGTTTGTACCATGCCAGACTGGTCTGAAATTGCTTTTGCGTTATTTTGTGATGGCGAAATATTGTGGCATAATATGCTGCTAAAGAATCGATGTTCTTTGCTCCGGTTTTGTGCAGGCTGTCCTTTGCCATAGTGCTATAAGCCTCTGCCAGATTGATATCGAGCAGTATCTGCTGCATTTTCTCTTTCGGCAAATGCACATTCTTATCTGCATTCATATTACACGAACCGAGAAGCAGGCTAACAATAAACAAACAAACAAACAAACGCATTAGGATGGAAAATGAACTTCTTGCCGGACTATTGGCAAGATGAATAAGAAATAATATGATTATTTGAGCGCATTATATTTGGGCGAGTTAGGCACATCAAGTACTGCCAGTAAGCTTATGTATTGTTGTCTTTCAGACTTTGGCGCCATTTCTACCAGATGAATGATCTCATCGCTCTTGGCATTGAAGAGAAATTGCATCAGTATAGAACTTGGATTCTCTTTATTGACCTGATACAGCTTTTTTAGCCCGGTGAGAATTCTGGATCTAGCCTCTACAGGCTTGATATACATGCTATCTAAGCCTTCGCGATGCATGGTGTACCAGAAATTACGCACATCCTGAAAACGCTGATTAAGCAGCTGATCTACTATCCAATAGCGGTTACGATTATTCTCTACTGCTTTCCATCCGCTTATTCCCTTACCTTCAGGGGCATTGTTTACTATATTTTGTGCCCTTTTCAGCAATGCTGTGCCGCCACTTGGTGCGTAGCTGTCGTTGTCCATAGCCAGAACAATATAGGCGTAGTACGCAAGTATAGCAGTAAGATTTGATGACAGAGCATCAATTCCATTTACACGGTTGTCGTCAAAATTTAACGGGTTGAACTGTGAGTAATTAAAAGTGAAGTCTTTGTCTACAAAGTTGACTATTGTACTGGTGTATCCGGAATTATAGATAGGCCTGGAAGCCTGTATGCTGAAAGTGCCGGAGAAAGTATTTGGGTCTCCTCCTACATTGTTGCTTATAAGATTGATAAATATATTACACTCTATACGCTCAGTAGACGCATATTCATCTGTAGTCCAGCGGCGGGTATTCATAAAGTCAGCTACAGCACGCTGCATGCCTGTAAACAGTTGAGGGTCTACGCCTGCACCGATAATCTTATCGCGCATAATGGTAACCTTGCAGTTGAATTCCTGAGCACTTACCCATGCACTGCAAAGCAATAACAAACTAATACTAAACAGTTTTTTCCACATGTCGAAGTTGTATAATTTTGTCAACAATAGCGGATGCAGCTGCTTTTTTGCTTTGTAGCGGCAACGGGGTCACGCTTCCGTTCCGTAGCAGCAATGTGATTCTATTTGTGTCATGTCCAAATCCTGCACCAGCATCCATGAGCGAGTTCAGTACAATCATGTCTGCGTTTTTAGAGTTAAGTTTTTTAGCCGCATTTTCCACTTCGTTTTCCGTTTCCAATGCAAAACCAATTAACGTTTGCCAGGATTGTTTTATTTTACCTAGTGCAGCAAGAATATCGGAAGTTTGTGTCAGTAAAATGGTAATGTCGTTTTCGTTCTTTTTAATTTTGTTTTCGGCAATAGTAGCAGGTTTGTAGTCGGCCACTGCAGCAGAAAGCACAGCAATGTGTGCAGTTTTGCCTGCCTCCATTGCAGATTCATACATTTCCTGTGCACTTTCTATATTTACCACCGTTACTGCCTTGTTGTCTGGTCTTCTTTCTACCGGTCCGAGGATAAGGGTCACTTCAGCTCCTTTATCAGCGAGTGCGTCAGCTATTGCCATACCCATTTTTCCTGTAGAGAAATTGCCTATAAAACGTACAGGGTCTATTCGCTCATAAGTGGGACCAGCGGTCACCAGCGCTTTTAGACCTACTAGCGGTCTGTGACTTATACTTTCAAAAAATGTTGAAAGAAGATGCAGCATGTTTTCCGGCTCTGCCATGCGACCATCTCCTGTAAGACCACTGGCAAGTGCACCATATTCTGTAGGAATAATACGATTGCCATATGCCTCCAGTTTATTTAGGTTAGCCAGAGTAGAGGGGTGCTTCCGCATGTCTTCATCCATTGCCGGTGCTATAAATACCGGGCATCGGGCAGACAGGTAGACCGCACACAAAATATTATCACAAAGACCATTTGCCAGTTTGCCCAGCGTGTTGGCACTACAGGGGGCTACAACCATAGCATCGGCCCAAAGCCCTAAAGCTACATGATTGTTCCAGGTGGCACCGTCGGCTGCTGTGGCATATACTGGTTTGCCGGAGACTGTGGCTAGCGAAAGGGGGCTCACAAACTGTGCTGCGGCATCAGTATGCAGCACCTGCACTTCGGCGCCGGCTTTGATAAGCAGCCTTACAAAATGTGGCGCCTTGTAGGCGGCAATACTGCCCGTAACTGCCAATATTATTTTTTTTCCTGTTAGCGACATATACTGACATGCAAGTTACGCCAACGATGTGAAAATATACACTGTCAATTTTCTATAGCCATCTATATTTACCATTTGGTTTCTGTAATTTTGCGTACTTAGAATTATTTTATTTTATATTTATTGATTGCAAATCAGAATGTTTAATTGATGTATATGTTGAAAAATGCCGGTATTGTTTTGTTAATCGTTGTATCATTGGTTGGTTGCAGATTTAAAAAGAAAACACCTCCCAGCACACTCAAAGTAGTAGATCCAAAAGTTTGGGTAGATGAGCATACTCAATCAAACGCTGACAGCGTATCTGTAAAACATCTGCACCTGGATATAAAGGTTGAAATGGATAAAAAGCAGATTGCAGGTAGTGCACTATGGACTATAAGCAATAACCACAAACAAAAAGAACTGATACTGGATACATATGGACTTATAATAGACAGTGTAATTGTAGATGGGAATTCAGTGAGTTATCAACTCGATTCACCAATAAAGTTTTTGGGAAGTGCGCTACACATTCCAATTGTAGAAAACAGTAAATTTGTTGCAATACATTATAAAACAGGTCTAAACGCCCGTGCCTTGCAGTGGTTGGATCCGCAACAAACACATGATAAGAAGTTTCCATTTCTGTATACGCAATCCGAAGCTATATATGCCCGTTCGTGGATTCCGTGCCCTGATGGTCCTGGTATGCGCTTCACTTATACAGCACGCGTGTCTGTGCCCAAGGGCTTGATGGCACTGATGAGTGCGGAGAATACCGACATAGTAAATGATACAGGTATTTATCATTTCAAAATGAATCTGCCCATCCCTGCATACCTGATGGCATTGGCAGTAGGGGATCTTGCTTTTAGTGGTATTGATGAACGCACTGGTGTATATGCCGAAAAAGGTATGTTGGAAAAAGCCCGATATGAGTTTGAGAATGTAGGCAGAATGGTGGGTTGTGCTGAGCAGCTTTATGGTCCCTACAGATGGGGAAGGTATGATATTCTGGTGTTGCCTCCAGGGTTCCCATTGGGTGGCATGGAGAACCCTCGTCTTACTTTTTGCACTCCATCAATCATTGCAGGAGACCGCTCATTGGTAAGTCTGATAGCTCATGAACTGGCTCATAGCTGGAGTGGCAATCTGGTAACTAATGCAACCTGGAATGATTTCTGGCTCAATGAAGGATTCACTGTTTATTTCGAAAGGCGGATCATGGAGCAGTTGATGGGCGAGACCTATTCAGATATGTTGTGGGAGCTGGGTTATCAGGATCTGGAAAATACTGTTGCCAGTCTGGGACCTACACACAAAGATACCTGGCTGAAACTAAATCTGAAAGGGCGAGACCCTGATGATGGTTTAACTGACATAGCTTATGAGAAAGGTTGCCTTCTGCTAAGGCTGCTGGAGAAAACCGCAGGAAGAGACCGGTTCGATAAGTTTTTGGTTTCCTATTTCGATGCCAATGCTTTCAAAACAATAACTACTGAAACATTCCTTAATTTTCTGGACACGGGGCTTATTAAGAATGATACTGTACTGCGCAAGAAGCTGAATATAGATGAATGGGTCTATGGTCCCGGTATTCCGTCCAATGCTCCTCGGGCAGGGCGCGACCTTTTCAATAAAGTAGATGCTCAGCGTGAGAAATTCCTGAGTGGTATGCCGGCAGAAAAAATTGCATTTGTGCATTGGAGTGCTCACGAATGGCTACATTTCCTGAGAGGTATGCCACCGGGGCTGATGCCATCTCAAATGGCCCAGCTCGACGATGCATTCAACTTCACTAATAGTGGCAACAGCGAGGTGGCAGACATGTGGTTCTTCCTGGCGATAAGAACTAATTATTATCAGGCATACCCGGCTATGGAGCGCTTTCTGAGCACAATAGGAAGAAGAAAGTTTCTGGAGCCGTTGTATCAGGAGATGATGCTGAGCCCCAATGGAGAGGAAATGGCAAAAAGACTGTATGCAAAATACAGGAAAAATTATCATCCTATAGCTCAGGAAAGCCTGAACGAAATAGTTTTGAAATTGAATTAAACGTGCTATTACAGTTTTTTTTACTACTTAATGAACACAGTTTTGATGTTCACAAACTCCCGTATGCCATAGGAGCCCAGTTCACGTCCATAACCGCTCTGCTTTATGCCACCGAATGGCAAGTGAGGGTCTGAGTGTACAAAATCGTTCACATAACAATTGCCTGCCTGCAGCTCAGATACGGCCAATTGTGTTGCTTTTTTTATGTCTGCCGATATGATGCCGCCACCCAGACCATAAATGGTGTCGTTGGCTACACGCATTGCTTCTTTGTCGTTTTTAACTTCAATAATGGCAGCCACCGGCCCGAATAGTTCTTCATCGTACGCTGGCATACCTTTCTTAACATTGGTTAGCACGGTAGGTGGGTAATAAGCCCCCGGCACATCAGGAATGAAACCTCCACAAAGTAACTTTGCACCAAGCGCTATGCTCCTCATTACCTGTCCGTGCAGTTCATCGCGCAGGTCGTGTCGGGCCATAGGTCCCAGTCTGTATTGCCCCTCCATAGGGTCGCCATAAGTAGCTATTTTCATTTCGGCAGTAAAGCGTTTTTCAAATTCTTTCTTCACTGCATTGTGCACCACGAATCGCTTTGCCGCTATACAGCTCTGTCCGCTGTTTACAAGCCTGCCTCTTACGGCTATCTCTATCGCCTTGTCCATATCGGCATCGGCAAGGATAATGTATGGGTCGCTGCCGCCTAGTTCCAATACTACCTTTTTTAGGTTTCTACCGGCAGCGGCTGCTACTTTTCTACCAGCACCAGTGCTGCCGGTAAGTGTAACTGCAGCTATCCGTTGGTCGTCTATTAGTTGCTCTGCTCTGACAGATGGTATTAAGAGTGTTTGCAACAAACCTTTGGGTGCACCTGCTTTTAGTATGATGCGCTCAATAGCCAGTGCACAGCCGCTAACATTGGATGCATGTTTCAGAATCATGACATTGCCTGCCATTACGGTAGGTGCAAAGGCCCTGAATACCTGCCAATAGGGAAAATTCCAGGGCATAATAGCAAGAACAGTGCCCAGTGGCTGAAAGGATACATAGCTTTTACGGGCATCAGTTTTTACTATTTCATCTTTCAAAAATCCTGCACCTTCTCTTGCATAAAACTCTAAAGTAGCTGCACATTTCTCTACCTCGTAATGCCCCTGAGAAAACGGTTTCCCCATTTCTATAGCAGCAAGAGTAACCAGACTGTCTTTTTCCTTTCTTATCTCTTTTGCAATTTTTTTCAGCAAAGCAGCCCTTCGGGAATAGGGTAGCAACCGCCACTCGTTAAAAGTCCTAACAGATTCCTGCAATGCCAGCTCAACTTGTTGTTCGTTGTGAACGTTGTAGGTAGCAATTTGTATTCCTGTAGCCGGATTGATGGATGTGAGCAGTTCGTTCATTTATCAAATTTCAGAGGCTAAAATTATATAGGTTATTGGTACAAAACGTTTTTATACTTTTGTGCTTCGCAATTTTTAACAATAGCTTCTTTTTTATACATCATGGTTACAGAAAAAATTAAGTTTGGAACGGACGGATGGCGCGCTATAATAGCCAAAGAATTCACGGTATATAATGTAGCAAGAGTGAGTAAGGGTCTTGCTGACTGGCTCTTACCAAAACATGCCAATCCTGTAGTAGTTGTAGGTCACGATTGCAGGTTTGGTGGCAAGCTCTTTGCAGAAACAGCAGCAGGTGTGCTTTGTGCCAATGGGGTTAAAGTGATGCTAGCGGATGGTTTTATCAGTACACCAATGATTTCGCTGGGTGTGCTGAAGCTCAATGCCCAACAGGGTGTGGTTATCACTGCCTCGCACAATCCTCCTTCATACAATGGTTACAAACTGAAAGGACCTCATGGTGGTCCATCGAGCCCCAAAGTGATTAGTGAGGTGGAATCTCTAATACCTGATGAGGTAGCTGTGCCCGCACAGTCGCTTTCATACTGGGAGGAAAAGGGTTTGCTGCAACATGTGGCTTTGGAAGACTTATATGTCAATTATCTGAAAGAACTGTTTGACTTTGAAGAGTTGGCTCGTTCGCCGTTCAAAATGGCGTATGATGCCATGTATGGCGCAGGCCAAAATGTGATACGCAGGTTGCTTCCGGATGCAGTGCTTATTCATTGCGATGATAATCCCGGTTTTCATGGGCAGGCACCGGAGCCGCTTGACAAAAACCTGAAAGAACTGGCGCATACTGTAGCCACTACCCCCGAAATAAAGATAGGGCTGGCTACCGACGGAGATGCGGACCGCATAGGGCTTTATGATGGCGATGGCAACTTTGTAGATGCTCACAATATTATATTGCTGCTGATACACTATCTGCACAAGTACAAGGGCATGACAGGTAAAGTAGTAATAGCATTCTCTGTAACGGACCGTGTAAAAAGGCTGTGCGATCATTATGGATTGACGGTAGAGGTTACACAAATCGGCTTCAAGTATATAAGCGAAATAATGGTGCATGAAGATGTGCTGGTGGGTGGCGAAGAGAGTGGTGGCATAGCTGTGAAAGGACATATACCGGAAAGAGATGGTATATACGATGGGCTGGCATTATACGAGTTTATGACCAAATCGGGCAAAACACTAAAGGAACTTTGCCAGGAGGTGTATGATATTGTAGGCACTTTCGTTTATGACCGCCACGACCTGACCATAGATAACGACAAGAAAAATGCCATTATTCAGAAAGCAGCAGATGGAGGTTATACTAAGTTTGGTAAGTACGGCTTCAACCGGGTAGAAACTATAGATGGCGTGAAATATCACCTTGATAACGGTGGATGGATAATGCTGCGTGCATCCGGCACTGAGCCGCTGTTGCGGGTATATGCCGAAGGGAATAGCAAAGAGGAAACTCAGGATATACTTAATGATGTAAAAGCAACTATTCTTTAGTTGTCAGTTTGCATCTGGCAGTTTACAGTTGATTATCAACTGTAAACTGCTTTTTTATTTGTGAATACAGCCGGTTTCTTACTCTTTATAGGTACGGCCAACTGTAATCTGAAAAACTGCCAACTAATAATAATTAATTCCTATCAGCTTTCTTGCTCCGGCTATAGTAGCGATGCTGCTTGGACGTGCTTTCTCGGCTCCTTCTTTTAGTATTTTGCGGATGGCGTTTTCATCTTTTTGCAATTCTGCCGCCCGCTCACGTATAGGGCGCACAAAGGTTACCATATCTTCGGCAAGCTGCTTCTTCATGTCGCCATAGCGGATATTGCAGTTATTATATGCGTTAGTGTATTGAGCAGTTATGTCGGGTGTAGCAGTGAGTTGCAACAGCAGAAACATGTTTTTGATAAAATCAGGCATTTCGGCATTAGGCTCAGATGGTCCCTGATCTGTCTTGGCTTTCATTATCTTCTTACGTATTGTATCATCATCATCATTCAGATAGATGGTGGCATTTACGTTTTCACTTTTACTCATTTTACCGTTACCATCCAGGCTAAGAATTTTCACTGTGTCCTGATTAGACCTGTAGACCTGAGGTTCCGGGAAAAAGTCTATACTGTATCTGGCATTGAAGCGGGCGGCAAAGTTTCGGGCCATTTCCAGGTGCTGCTCCTGGTCTTTGCCTACGGGTACTTTTACCGCACGGTGAATGAGTATATCTGCGGCCATAAGCACAGGGTAGGTGAGCAGACCGGCATTCACGTTCTCGGGCTGCAGGCGCACCTTGTCTTTGAAGGTAGGTACTTTTTCCAGCTCGCCCTTATATGCAAGCATATTCAGCATCAGGTAGAGTTCCGGTATCTCCGGTATATCACTTTGGGCATAAAGGGCTACCTTTTCGGGGTCCAGACCACTGGCTATATTCTCTGCTACTACCCTGTATACATTTTGTTTCAGTTCTTTAGGGTCTGGGTGAGTGGTGAGTGCGTGATAGTCTGCTACAAAAAAGTAACAGTTATGCTCTTCCTGCATTTTTACGTAGTTCTGTATCGCACCAAAATAATTACCCAGGTGCAGGTATCCGGTAGAGCGTATACCGCTCACTACTATTTCCTTATTCATATAGGTAGCAAAGATAGTTGAGAGTTTGCAGTTTGCACAAACTGCGGCGTCCGTATCATTTTATTTATTGGCTACATTCGGGACTTACACTGTTCAATATCGAATGTGTACCGAAAAGAAATAGAAATATCTATAATGTTAATGTGTGAGAAGCCATTTTTGAGATGGAATTATGCAAGACAAATCAAACATGTTGTAACAAATTGCAGTTGCCATCTTCTGACCTTTACCAGATAATTTCTTTTCACAAACCAATTAGGATACCAATGGAAACTAACCAGACAAAAACAGGTGGCAGAATGTTGACAGGCATGTTTGCAGACCGGGAAAGCGCAGAAAAAGCCTACCATACTTTGCACGACAGAGGATATACTAAGGATGAAATAAATATGCTCATGTCGGCAGAAACACGCAAATTGTATTATCAGGATGGAATAGCCAACGAAGATGGAATACTAAAGGAGCCGGAAGCCAAAATAGCCGGCGATGCTTTGAAAGGCTCTGCAATAGGGGGCACTATAGGCGCCATCATTGGCGTTATAGCTGCTATAGGCACCAGTATTGCTATACCCGGGTTGGGTCTTATCATAGCCGGTCCTATAGCTGCAGGGCTGGCAGGAGCAGGAGCCGGTACCATTACAGGTGGTTTGATAGGTGCGCTGGCAGGTGCGGGCATCTCTGAAGAGCATGCGCAAGTATATGAATCGGGTATTAAAAAAGGAAATGTAGTTATAGGGGTGCTTCCCAGAAACGATGATGATGCGTCGTATATAGAGCAGAAGTGGAAAGAGGATAAAGGCTCAGATATATACAGGTGATACCCACCCGGTCTGACTATTGCGATAGCCTCATGTATTCGTCTGCTTTTGCCATGTCCCCCTTACTTCTGTAGGTTACAGACAAGAAGTAGAGAATGTTTTTCTGATTTGGTTTTATCTGTAGCGACTTGCTGAATGCTACAATGGCTTCGTCATACCTCTGGCTTATGCCGAGTGCATTGCCATAGTTTGCCCAAAGTTCTGCATTTGTAGTATCAAACGTAACGCCTTCTTTAAAGACTTCTATTGCCAGATCATACTTCTGTTGGTTGAACAATGCGGTGCCCAGAAAAGTGTACATTTTTGTCTGCCGAAGGTTGTGTGCAAACCCCCAGCGATATTCGGCGATGGCTTCATCGTATCGTTTCATCATGAAATAGTCGTCTGCGATACTCATTCTCAACGTGGTGAAGGTAGGGTCTAATTGCAGTGCCTTCTTGTTTGCCTTTATTGACTCCTCGTACCTTCCCAACTTATGAAGGGCAGCTCCCAGGTTGATATAGGCATCTCTATAGCCGCTATCGATAGCTACAGACCTGCTGAACAGATCAATGGCAGTTGAGAGTACTGCATTGCGTTCGCTACCCGACTCCGGCGCACTGCCGAGGACGGATGTTCCGTAATTGTACAATACTCTTGCGCTTCCCGGTGCAGCTGTCATATCTGTCTCAAATAGGTCGCTGTTGCTCTGCCAGGCCGCGTTTCTGGCAACTGTCTTATAAGAATAAGCAAGCCCGGCTAACAGCACTATCATCATTGCAGGGTTGGTCACTTTAGGAGCACTGAGCTGCCCCGTTAATTTATAAACCAGCCAACACAAACAGATGAGTGTGCCCAGCACCGGTGCAAACAAAAGTCGATCGCCCATAGTACTCCCTATTATATATATTACGTTGGACGCAAAAAAAATAGTGCTAAAAAAGTACAAAATGCCGAAAGAGATAAGCGGTGCTTTTCTGAAATTCCGGTAAGCATAGTATAGCAGACCACCACTTGCTGCCATTGCTACTATGCCCGCAATAGGAAAGCCTGTCTGGCAGGGTATTTGATTGAACGAATAATCGTAACTCATGGCATAGGGCCAGATGGACTTCACAAGGTACATGCCCAGAATCATAAAACCGGTAGCTACTCTTGATACCACGTCGGGGCAGGCAAGAAGCGAATTATCTGCATAGGTGTAACTCACCCGCAGGGGAGAGAGCGCTTGTATGACATATGTGTGCCAACCCAGCCATACAGCCGTTACTGCTGCAAGTGGCAATAATGCCATGCTTGCCTGCTTAAAAGTTCGTGCGCCAAACTGTATCTGTAACAATACAAATACCGGCAGGTAGAGCAGTCCGGCCTCCTTTGACAACAGGCACAAACTATAATAAATAACAGCAGCAATGGTGGCTTTCCGGTGTTTTAGAATTTCTTTTGCAGCCAGTACGAAGAACAGGAAACAGAGAATTTCATCGCGGCTCTTGATGTTGGCTACAACCTCGGTATGTATGGGGTGCAGCGCAAATAACAGAGTAACAGCAGCCGGTAACCATATGCTGTATCCGGAGAGGAACATATCCAATAATCTGAACAGCTGGTATATAGTAAACGAGTATAACAGTACCTGAACAAGATGATGTATGAACGGGTTATTGGGGATCAACTGCCACTCCAGCGCGAACATGATAAGCGATAATGGCCGGTACAGACCTGAATTGAGGTCCCAGTAGCCCTGCCAGTAAAAGGAAGTAAGGATTTTGGGTATACCGCCAACTCCTTGTTGCACATACTTATTGCTGCCTATCACAGCGACATCGTCCAGCACAAAACCATGAGAAAGTGTATTGAGATATATAACACCAGCAAAAGCTGCAAGTATAAAGGATATATACCTGCCGGGTATGCTTGTAGCAGTTTCTACAGGGGTTTGTTTTTTCACCTGATTGGCTTTTTTAGTGTTGCTGGTATAAATATACTATTTATACACACTTCTGATGGTCGTCGGTTTTGCAGCGGTTTAGTCGGAACCAGAATTGATGGGATTTTAGGATTTTTGAGATTGTATTTCAATTATTATATGTATATTATCGCTGGTTGAAAACCGGCTACCTGGCAGGTAAAAACTACTTCGAAAATGGGTTTTATAAAATTGCGCACTTTTGCTGAGATTTTTTTATTTTCATGGTTACGGGTTTAAGTGTTTGAAATTCAATTGGTTATTTTTTTATTAGCCTCAGATTCTTGCGCAAAAATTGCGCACTTTTTGCGCGCGGTAAATTTGTAATATGTAAAATTAAATATGTAAATGGAGCGTGAGCACTCGGAAAAAACGGTAGCAATGCCTGCAGACTTGCAAAGCACAATAGTACCACAAAATGTGTGCCAAAATTATAGAAATGTAAGGTGGCAGGGGAAGATATCGCCAGTGAAAAACACTGGCGCGAAATAGGGGTGGTGCCAAATCCATTTATTTTCGTCAATCTGGAGATTGACTGCCGCTGTGACGTAGTCGGAGACATACGCCAAACTACATTTTATTATAAACTGCACCGAGTTGGGATACTACGCCAAACTACGTTTTTTATACTACGCTGAGTTGGGGTATAACCTAAGCCGAACATAGGTGAGTCCGGTGACAGTAGCTGTGAGGACTCCATCATTGTTGCAGGGAGCGGTGGTGACGCTCAGGGTGACTGACTGAGCATGGGTGCTTGCAGCAATTGCAAGGAGGGCGATAAAAAAAAGTAGCTTTTTCATTTTAGTGGATTTTAGTTATTTATAATGACGAACCACTATGAATTGGCGTAAGTAAATTTTTGGCATATTTATTATTGTACTATAAATATTTAATTTTTGGTTAATGTGAAATGGATGAACTAATATCTATTTCATCAATCAGATGCTAGAAACTATTGAAAAGATTATGCTTATCTATTCGACGGTTGGAAACTGGCTGCCATGCATACCTTAGATGCAACCATTGCCGAACATGGGTTGTTCTTCACAATGCTTACACTGGTCGGTATGTAAGTTTAATTTTACCATTTTATACCTGACAAAGGGTAAAGTTTAATCCCAACCCAATACTTTTTTATGTCAGTAGCTTAGAAATTGTGATATTTATACAACAATAGCCGGACACGGGACGTTAGATAATTGCGTATGATAAAAACGATACACAGTCAGGTTTTAGTATGGGTGTTATGGGTGCTGCCGTTTGTGGCTGTGGCGCAGCCTGCTATCAACAGACCTATACATCTGAAGGGTGGAGATGTGCTGCCCGCGTCTAACACGGCTGCCTATATGGATAGCCTGACTACTAGCGGTGCCAACACGCAGCCGGTGCAGGTGTTGCTGCACTTCGCTACACTGCCTACTGCAGAGCAAAGGCAGGTACTTGCGGCAAATGGCATCACACTGCTCGATTATATACCGGATAATACCTACACGGCTATCATCAGGCAATCGTTGTATAAAATGAAGACTGCGGCTGCGCCTATACAGAGCATAGTGAGCACACAGCCAGAGTGGAAGGCTGATGCCTATCTGTGGCGCAGGGCGGCTAAAGAGGCCGGGGCTATGAAGGTGCTGGTGTCGGTGTATGAGGGGACAGGGGCTGAGGAGCTGCGGGTATTTGTAGCATCGCTGGGTGGGCAAGTGCTGCCGGGCAGCATGGAGCAGTATGGCTACTACCATGTAGCTATAGCGCCGGCAAAGCTGCGCAACCTGGCGGGCTGGTATGCGGTGCGGTATATAAGTCCGCTAACAGAGCCTGCTCTGCTGGACAAACAATCTGTGCCTGCGGTAAAGGGTAATATAGCCGGTGCCAATGCGCTGTGGGGCGGATATGCACTGAATGGCGATAGTGTCTGTATAGGGGTGGGGGATAACACATCGGGTATCTTTCATACAGACACACGTGACAGGATAACGAACTACAACCC
>JAIOYR010000083.1 GCA_021740995.1 Taibaiella sp. | reverse complement strand
GACTTGAGCTGTACCCCCTATACGAATATCTGTAGCACCACCACCGCCGCCGGCGGCATAGGTAGTGGAAGAACTGATGGAATAGTAAGTACCATTACCGCCTCCATTAAAACCACCTACACCTGCAACCGGAGTGGAGCCGCTCATGCTACCATTTCTGCCGGCACCACCTACATTTATATTGAGTGTCTCACCGGGAGTAACAGGAATGACGCACTTCGTACGTCCACCATAGCCGGGAGCACTTCTGTATTGATAATGAGGCCAATGCAGCGCAGCGCCTCCAGAGCCTCCCTCGAGGTCTACTGATAAATAATTGACGCCAGATGGGACTGTGTACGTCTGTGTGCTGCCTGTATAGGAATATGCAGCTGCACCTGTAGGTATGGTAGTGATACGCACCAAGCCGTTTCCGTCTTTTAGTACATTGCCACCTTGCTCATGCACAACTGCTGTACAATAAGTACTATTGGTAAAAGACGAGCCGCCGCCGCCGCCGCCGTAGCTGCCGCCGCCGCCGCCATAGTAGCCGCCGCCGCCGCCACCGCCGCGACCTGTGTTGCCGGCATTGCCACCATTGCCCAGGCTACCGGCACTACCGGCTGTGCTATATGTGCCACCACTTCCGCCTGCTGACTGAGTGCCACCTGTGCCGCGTTTGTTACTCGACGTGTTATTGGCATCACCAAATCCGCTTTCGCCGGTAAGACCACCGCCATCTCCGCCACGCTCAGTAAAGTGGGGAGTAGTAGTAAAATAGCCAGCACCACCACCGCCGCCAGCTACCAGCACACGGTCGCTCAATGCTGTGCCGCCAATGCGGATATCGGTAGCACCACCGCCACCGCCGCCGTAGCCGTAGCCGGTGCCGCCACCATTATAACCACCCTGGTAGACGTAACTAGTACCTAATGAAATATTATAGCCGGAGCCCCAGCCACGCTGACCAACGAAGATATTTAACACCTGGCCGGGTGTTACTGTCATCTCACATTGCAACCTTGCGCCAAATCCGGGCCGTGAATAGTAATAATTTTCTCCACCTCTTGCACCAAGTGCATCTACAAATATTTTGGTAACACCGGCAGGAACAGTATATGTCTGTATAGCTCCGGTGTAGTAAAACTCAGTAGTTTGCTGAGCCGTTGCGCTTAGGCTCCATCCAAGTATTATAGCTAACAGGATGAATAGTCTTGTGTTGTAAAACGATCTGATCATATATATAGTTGTTAAAACCCTCTATTAGAAAGATAAATTGTTTCGAAAATTAAAAAGCGAAATTATTCTTGAACACGGACAGAGATAGCCGTCATATTAATTTTAAGAAAAAGCGTTGTGTTATCTTTGAGAGATAAAGTAGCAATATCAGACTTTCAAGATATTGAAGCTGGCGGACCTCGCAAATTAAAGAGATAAGCAAACCTGTCGTGCAGAAAATTTTCCTTAGAAACGAGCAGCTTTTTATCCTCGAAAAAGATAAAGTGCTCGCAGCGAATGACCTGTGCTAATTGAAAAACGCAGTACATCGCTCTAAAACGAACCTTAACTTTTTTAACAGGCATCTTTTTGATAACCTCAGAAGATCTATCGAAACCAGCAAATGAAGTATTATTTACAGAATTGTTACCGGTTAATGAACTGTTGCCGACACTACTCGTTACAGATAGCACTTTATTATCTGCTGATACATGACGAACCTCAATAGCAGCCAAGGATACGACTACCAGGAGCAGTAAAGAAAAGCAAAACAACAAACGGTGAACTTTGTTCATTCTTTGTCAGAATATTTATGTCTGCAACAGGAATAAAATGTGTTTAAAAAATTGGATTTTAACATCAACTAAACAGCAATTTTTAAACGCTATTCGTAAAAATAGTTAAAAGTATCTAACGCGAACAGATTTTTTTTGTAAACTAAATGTTAATGACTTAATAAATTTTTGGTTTAGCAAATGACTATTTGTTAGTGAAATGACCCGAAATAAAAACCAAAAAAGCTAAAAAATTCTTTCCGCTGTATAAAATTTACCTTGGTAAAAAAGACGGGCGCAATGCCTTGCTACATCAAAAAGATATGGTTACGCAGGAATCAGGGCCGCTTCTCAATAATAAATTACCTCTCAACCTATAGAATATTTGCAATTCATCCGATGAAAAGAATAAAAATGTCAGGGAAAATAAAAAAATTATTATTAACTATTAGTTTATAAATCACTAATTATTATTAAATAAAAATAATTTTTAAGGAAAAAGAAAAAAGAATAATAGTAATTCTTAAGAAAACACAAAAACTGGCATGGATATTGTTGTGTAACAATGTATTCAGCCCTTATAAGACTCTATCAATTTCTACCTTTATCGCAAACAAATCTGTTCTTTAATGTCATTTTCAGTTACAAAAAAACTATCCCGTATTAGATAATACAGGATAGCTTTGTTGTAAACCAATATTTGAGAAAAAATTCTGTAAGCCCTATACATTCAGGAACTGAGTTATTTTCTTTGCAGTAGCATCGCTAACTGGCACCAGTGGCAGCCGTAGATATTGCTCACCAATACCCATATGCTTTAAAACACATTTTATGCCGGCGGGGTTGCCGTCTGCAAACAACAAATCAATAGCCGGCAATATTCTGTAAAACACCTTGCGGGCTTTATCAAATTTTCCAACAATAGCCAGATTGATTATTTCAGTAATTTCTTTTGTGAACCAATTGGCAGCAACAGATATTATACCATCCATACCAATGGCCATATGTGCCAGTGCCAGGTTATCGTCGCCGGAAAGGACAACGAAATTTTCGGGTTTGTGGTGTATCAATTCAGTACACTGTATTATATTCCCACTTGCTTCCTTTATTCCTACAATGTTTTTGAAATCATTTGCAAGTCTGATTACTGTTTCCGGTAAAATATTGCAGCCTGTACGCCCCGGAACATTATAGAGTATAATATCTTTATTAGTAGCAGCCGCAAAAGCCTTGTAGTGCTGGTAAAGACCTTCTTGAGTAGGTTTGTTATAATACGGCGTGACACTCAATATTGCGTCTACACCCTGCAAATCAAATTCTTTTAGTTGCCGTAATACTTCTTCAGTATTGTTGCCTCCAATGCCGCAAACTACCGGTAATTGCCCATCAGCAATACGAATAACAGCAGCAAGTATTTCTTTTTTTTCTTCAAAAGAAAGTGTGGATGTTTCTGCTGTTGTACCCAGTGCCACCAGAAAGTCTACTCCCCCCTTAATAACATGAGTAATTAGTGATTCGAGCGCAATAAAATCTACGCTGCCATTTTTGTGAAAGGGTGTCACCAATGCGACACCAGTCCCCCTGAGATGTTGATAAGCCATTTTCTTTTAAAAAAATTTACGTAAAAAAATCCAATATTATATACATGGCCAAAGCCGGAAACAAACGGGTACCATGTTTCTAAGGCAAATGAGGTAATAGACAGTAAAAATGTTTCAAAGGATAGCTTAATCAATATAGTATGTCAAAGATAATAAAATTTTATAGAAAATGATAAAATTTCTGGTGCTAAAAAAATTTAATGTTACAATCTTACAGAAAGACGAAAAGAAATTTAATTTAATATATCAGTATCTGCAGGCAAGTCTATTTCGTCGTAGAAACCCATTTTAGAAAACTTATCTATTCTCTGCTGGATACGCGTATCGGGTGCAAGAGGCTGCAATTCTCCTAAAGCAGAGATCAGGTAATCCTTGAGGGTGTCTACCATTTGAGTAGGGTTGAAATGAGCACCACCTACCGGCTCAGGAATAACTGCATCTACCAGACCAAAACTACTCATATCTGTAGATGTCAATTTTAGTTGCTCTGCAGCTCTTTCTTTAAAGTTCCAGCTACGCCATAGTATAGAGGAGCAAGATTCGGGAGAGATAACAGAGTACCATGTATTCTCGAGCATTACCACCTTATCGCCAATACCTATGCCCAAGGCACCCCCCGAAGCACCTTCGCCAATGATAACACAGATCACCGGCACTTTAAGATTGACCATCTCGAAAAGATTGCGGGCAATAGCCTCTGCCTGACCACGTTCTTCGGCCTCGAGCCCCGGAAATGCACCTGGTGTATCGATAAAAGTAATGACAGGGCGATTAAATTTCTCAGCCATTTTCATGAGCCTCAGCGCCTTTCTGTATCCCTCGGGATTAGCCATACCAAAGTTGCGTAATTGGCGCATTTTAGTATTGACACCTTTTTGCTGTCCCATCACCATCACCGGCATACCATTGAGTTCGGCCATACCACCCACCATGGCTTTATCATCCTTGACCTGACGGTCGCCAAAAATCTCAGTGAAATTGGTGAATATCTGCTCTATATAAAACAAAGTATAAGGGCGCTCAGGATGCCGGCTAAGTTGTACCCGCTGCCATGGAGTAAGATTGTGGTAGATGCGACCACGTGTTGCCTCTATTGCAGCTTCCATTTCTATGATACTGTTAGTAACATCTACTTTGTTTTTTGCGGCAATTTCTTTCAATTTATTCACCTGAATGTACAAATCCTCTAATGGCTTTTCGAAATCGAGAAATAACATAACATTTTTTTTTGGGAGTACAAATGTAGCTGTTTAGCTACAGAAAATAGCCAGTTGCATCTCAGTCATGCATATATGGTCAAATTAGAATAGCATAAATTTCAAAAAAAATACAGCTTTAAATTAGCTATATAATGGTGAGATGACCAACACGAGTATATTAGCAAAAAAAATAACTGATATAACGGCGAATGTTATTAACCATTGCTCTACTGCACATATACCTCATCGCAGGCTATCATTGGCTTTTTATTCTCTCTGAAGCGCCAAACCGGCAGTGCAGATAGATTTGTAGCTGTAACCCTGATATAGCGGGCTTGGTCTGCTTTCTCTGCGCTAAATGGCTTAATGGCCAACTCATAATGCTCGTCGATGGCTGGAGTAGGTATAGTCGCATATGGTCTGTAATTGACACCATCAGAAGACACTTCTACTACAATGCCAGCCGGTAAAAAAATCCAATGGCGAGGATCATCGAGGAAGTGCATTTTAATTGCTGATATTTTTTTTGCAGAACCCATATCTATTGTAGCCACCATATCAGAGCCATAAAAGCACAACCAATTGTAACTGAAATCGCCATAACCCGGAGAACCATCTACAAGGGTTCTATTGCCCTTGGCCGGAAAATCTGCGGCAAAAGGAAATTTGAACGACACCGCCGCACCGGTAGCAATAGAAGAAGTGACGCCTGCGGACAGAATTGCATCCCATTCGGCTTTATAAGCATCAGGACTCATACCACCTTCAGAGAGCTCTGTAACTTTTGCCTTTTTACAATTATCTACAAATCTTGCCACTTTTTTATCAAGATTAGCCTTTGCCACCCACTGACCTTTATCGTTCTTTTCGAATACACCAAATTTTTCAATACCATAGAATCTTGCCTGCTGCAACACGGTATACTCCAATGGCAGCCTTGCTCTCATAACTCTTTCGGCAAATACCGGTTTGTTTTCTACTGCTGCCTCCGCAGCATCAAACACCTGACTGACGCCGTCAAGTATCTCCGGAGTGAGGTATGAATTCCATTCATTCACCGGATTTCCATAAATATCCAGCTTTCGCTTAGACAAGCTCATGTTGTTGTGCAACTGACCTATGTACTGCAACAAAAACTTAGCTGCAGAGCCGTAGTAATCCTGCAAAAATTGTTCTGTGAGTGCTTTTACATCTGCTTTATCATTTTCCAGCAGTTTCACGGTAAGGTAGCTACGCAACTCTGCCCATTCGCCATATGTATCACCACTGCCTTGCGCAAACACACCTTTGATGCCATTCTCTTTGTAAAACTGCATATTGGGCTGTAGGGTAAGCAGATTGGGGAAAGGAGCCAGATAATTAGTAAACTGTGTAATATAATCCCACACAAACAGATTGCCGGTAAGTGCTTTCCATGCATTTACATCATTCCTAAAAGCTGCTGCCGAAGCCTCCTCTGCCAATGGCCTATCGCGATAGGCATCAATGTTGCTAAGAAATATAAAAACATTATCAGCAGGTTTCAGATTTTTGGGTGCGCGATGCGTGTAACCGTAGGCAAGTGTAGTAATACTTTTATCCGGGAACTCTTTAGCAATTCTATTGACAAACTTAATTAGTGAGCCAGCCGGACTACCCTGCTCCACATCTACCGCCTTACACTTATCACATTCACAATAACCAATGTCATCATTAGGACTTACCGACCAGTATGTTGCATCAGGATTGGCAGTCATTCTTTTTTTCAGCTCGCTGGCGGCTATAACAAAAACATCTTCGTTGCTCAAACATAGCTGAGTTGGCTGTCTTTTGCCTTTGACCATAGCGTAATACTCGGGGTGCGACTTGAAATACGTGGCAGATGGCACTAGCTTATCGTAAGAGTGCCCCCATACCCCCCACAAATCTTCGAACTGCTGCACTTTGTTCCATTCCAGGTATTCGGCATCGCGCGAAGCAGGGTAAAAAGATTCGCGATAAATAAACTGCGGCCGACCATCCTCGCGCAGGTTAGCAGGTAGTTTTATCTGCTTCATGGGAGTAAAAATAGGTGGTGCATCTGCGATCTTGCGGCAACCGAGGTGATTTTCTATAAAAGTATACACCCCATATATAAGCCCCTTGCCACTACCTCCGCAAATAAGCAGGTCATCGCCACGCATTTGAATTCTGTAGCTTTCCTTGGGCAGTTTACCGGGAATGATAATCCCCTCTTTTTTGGTGTGTCCTATATATATGCCTTTGGCCACAGCTGCAGCGCCCTCATTAGCAATAGGCATCTGTACGCCGGAAACACGACGAAAATAGTCCTGCAACACCTTTGCCGATTTTGTTTCTAAAACAGTAGGGGCAGCAGGAATAACTATAATGTATGCGGAATTGCTGCCGTCTGCGATGACTACTTCCTGAGTGGCACCACTGCATGAACTGACTCCGAGCAACAATAATAATAACCTGTATAGCATTTTCATTTGTTGTAAATAAATAGGAGCTGAAATTTAGAATCGCCGCTGCAACGAAACATAAATATCATACTGGTTTCTGAAAATAGTCTCGTTGGTCTTTATATTATACCAGGCAGCGTTGATACCAAAGGTAGTAAGATAATAAATTTGCCTGCGATATCCAACCCCGCAACTAACTGTATTGAATGAAGCAACCTGACTCAGAAAATAGTTGGTACTGAAATCGTCCGGTACGTTACCGTATCCAGCCATTGCTGAGAAAAACTCTGTTCTGTTATCTCTCAGATAGTATCTTGCAGTAAATATTCCTGAGTAATAAGTGTTGCGTATAGTGTCATTGAAGTTGAGATCCTGGTAGTAAAATTTAAAGTTGAGGAAGAAGTCTTTAATTTCCTTGGAGATACCTGCTACAGGAGAAATAAGTGTCCCCCCGCTGAGCTGCAGATAACGGATGCCTAACTCGCCTGAGTAGCCCTTATTAAAGCCTCTGTTTATAGAGTAGCCCAATTTAACCTGTGGAAAGATAGTGATGTCCGGCGAGTAAGAAGCAATAGCATAGGAGTACCACTTCTTACTGTGGTTATAATAGGTCTCTGCCTCGAACTGGAAGCCTGTACCTGTGATACGCCCCGCATAATTGACTCTGAAGTTCAATACCCCGCGATTGAAAAACCTGCTGTATTGCACAGTAGCGATACTATTTATTTTCGGCAGATTAGATGCGTCGATAATTCTGGAATGTAAATAGAAAAGCCCAATTTCATTTCGCATCCGGAAGCTAAACAACAACGCAGCCAAATCTAAATGTTTAGGGTTCAAGGTCATTTTGGCCAGGGTATCAGCATTTCGCCATGCTTCATCATACTTTTTTTGTGCCTGCAGCACTTCTGCCTTTCTATAAAGGAAAAACGCATTTTGCGGATAATGACGTCTGCCACGGTTGAGCAGTGATATAGCAGTATCATACTGCTTCATATCATACAGCAGATTGATGGTGTAATACAATGGTATTGTATCTTTAGGAGACACTTCGAGCGCTTTATAAAATTCTTCCAGAGCACTTTCTTTGTTGTTACTATCCAGATACTCTCTTCCGGAGCCCAAACGCTGCTCCATATAGGCGCTGCGGTATCTTCCATTATAAGGAAACTCGCGGAAGAGGTCGCCAGAAATCTCATAAGCAGTTCTGAATTGTTTGGCATCGGCATAGACCAGGGATTTTCTGAACAAAAAATCCTTCGATTCGGGATAATAACGTAAACCCTGATCCACATAAAACATAGCAGAGTCGAAATCTCTGATAGCACTTTCAATGTTAATAATATAATTGAGTGCATCTACATTATCCGGTTGTTTATCCAGCACTTCTTTCAGCACTTTCAATGTATTATAATAATCGTCGTATTGCATTGATTGCCGCCCTGCAGCCAGCGACTGCTCTATGAGGCTGGCAAGATATTGCCTGTTCTCGGGGTGTGCCTCGAGCAACTGTTTAGATATTTTGGCAGCATCTGAGTAGCGCTGATACCCTTCCAGCACTCCGGCTTTTTTGAACAAAAGATTTTCATCATTGGGATAAAAAACCAAAGCCTCGTCTATAGCACGCAATGCATCATCATACCTTTTCTGCAAAGAGTACACACTAATCATATAATTGACAGCAGCCACATTAGAGCGATCGTAAAACAATACAGACTTAAGTGCCACAATAGCACTATCGTACTCCATATCGTTCATATATTGCTTGGCAGCCAAAGTGCGCAGCTCCAGATAGTTTTCTTTATTGTAGCTGGTAGGATTGTCTTTAAACATTTTTTCGGCAATAGAAGAAGCCGCACCATATCGCTTCATGCTTTCTAATATTCCCAGCTTCTTCTTTAGCAATTCGTAGTCATTAGGAGATCGCTTCAACCCGAAATTTATCCATTGCAGCGCCTCCGGCAACATGCCCCTGCTGAAAGCAATATTGATGGTGTAATTAAGTGCTTCCATATTGCCGGGATCCCTATCGAGCACACCACTAAAAAGCAGATAAGGATCGGTATTCATATAAAACCTTCCGGCGGTCATTCGTATATAGGAATTCAGCTTAAGTACATCGCTATTATTAGGGTATAGCTTCATCAGCCGTTCTACCACCTCCAGAGCTTCAACGTAGCGGGACATCGCATCGAGGATGCTAACTTTTTTCATCAGAAACTCATACGAATTCGGAGTAGACTGTAAGGCCCTGTTGGTATATGCCAGCGAACTTTCATAATTACCTGAGCGAATGTCTAATGAGAAGATAGCAGTAAGAGCTTCTTTATTTAATGGATCCTGCTCCAGCACCGCTTCATAGGCACGTTTTGCAATCTCTATATAGCCTCTGTGAGAGTACTGCCTGGCAACAGCGAGCTTATAGTCGAGATACACACTGCGTATATATGGATCGGTAGAGAATCGGTCGAAGAGGTAATCTGCCAGTTTATTACTCTCTATCCAGTCGCCCATTTTGATATATATATCCAGTTTTTTGAGCAATATATCTCGGTCGTTGGGAAAATATTTCAAGCCCATATCTGCATACTCCAGAGCTTGCAGATAGTTACATGCAGCTGACTCCATATTGATAAGGTAGATATATGCATCGCGGTATTTTGGATTTTTCTGAATTACATAGTTCAATTCAAGGCGAGCACTGTCAATTTTTCCGGCAAGCGCGAATGCATTACCGAGCAACAAGCGAATATCTAAGTTTTTGGGCGATATATCTAACGCCTTATTACACATGTTTATAGCTTTCTGATAATGTTTCAGTTCTATTTCCTTTTTTGCTTCGTTGTATAAGTTGTCAGACGATTCTATCATCTTCAGCCACTGACCAGATACAGGTGCACTGAAAAAAATAACAACTGCAAACAACATCAACCTTAGAGTAAATCTCATTTTTTACATTTACTTTATTTAAAACCTACAGGGATGAAAACACTCCCCATTTGAAGTACTGTATTCCATTATTCGTAGTCAGGTATACGACACACATACAATTCAATAGAACTTACCTGACAACTAATTAGCAGGTGCAGCCGCAACACCTTTTTTCTTTGTGGGCTGCATACCAAAACCTTGCCGCTGCATGTTTCCCCATACGTGCTTGCGCCCGGTAATAAAATTGAAATAACCTTTAATAGCAAAGAACATGATAAGGGGGTGATAAATAAATGGTTCGAGAAAAGCCATAAGACACAAGCCTATAGTTTCTCCCCATGTTTTATAGTATTTGAAAGTGATCTGATCCCACAACAGTGCCAATGTGGTGATCATTACAGAATAGGTATACACGAACACAATAAGGATGATAGCAAACGGCCAGTTGATCTGACCGGTAACAATAAGGTAGATATAAAACAACACACCTGTGAACTCTACAATAGGCGCAAGCAACTCGTAGAGAAAAGCATAAGGAAACACCACAAGCCCCAACCTTCCGTAACGGGGGTTGAAAATAATTTTGCGGTGAATACTCATGATTTGAGCAAGTCCTCTGCCCCAGCGGGATCTTTGCCTACCGAAAACCTTTAGTGTAGTAGGACCTTCAGTCCAGCAAAGCGTACCTGGCACATACTTTACAGAGTACTTCTTTTTGTTGTCCTTCATGTAAGCGCACATGCGGGTTATCATATCCATGTCTTCGCCAAAAGACTTGGAATCGTACCCACCTGCTTTTACTGCTATTTCCTTATCGAACATGCCCAGCCCTCCCGATACGTTTGGCACGGAATTAATAAGGTCCCATCCCATTTTACCCAGCATGTAAGCACGTATATACTCCATCTCCTGAAAACGGGGTATCAACCTTTTGGGAGGTCGCACACGTATCATCAAGCCTTCATCCACATCGCAGGAGTTGACCATACGCAATGTGGCACCCGATGCAATAACCCTTCTGAAATCTTCCTGAATATGAACATACCCACATTCCGAACACGGATCGCCCACCTCTTTAACTTTAGTGGTTTCCTCATCCATAAAGGGTTTAATCAGCTTGATAAGGGTATCCTTGTCCAGGATACAATCCACATCGGTACACAGAAAGTACTCGAAGGAAGATATATTGATACCCGCATTAGATGCGTCTGCCTTGCTTTTACCATTTACTTTATCTACCACTACCAGTTTATCGTAAGCCCTGTTGGTAGATTTGAAGATTCTTTTGATAGGCTGACAGTTGAGTTTTTCTCTAAAAGCATATTCGACATGCACCAGCTCAAACTCATCAATTAGTTTTTCAAGTGTATCGTCTGTACTACCATCGTTTACAATAATAACCTCGAACTTGGGATAATTGAATGTAAGTAAAGAACGCACATTAGATATGATAGTAACACCCTCATTGAATGCGGGCGCCACCACCGATATGCCGGGAGCAAGTGGAGATTCCACTATGATGTTGAAATCGATGGAGGCATTTCTTTTCATGTAGCGCTGTATGGACATTAAGGACATAATAGCCAGCACAGCATAAGCCATGAGCAGTGATGTACCATATATGAACACAGCATACTGATAAAAGACACCTACGGTGTCCCAGAAAGTTCCCCCAGAAAAAACATCATATACAAACCTCATACAAAAATCTATACCTGTTTCAATAAATTATGTTGTTGCCGGCTCGGGTTTAGACGACTTCGTTTCGGCCTTTTTAAATCCGCGGCGCTGCATATTACCCCAAACGTGTGTTCTGTTGGCCAAATGAAAATAATAACCCCTTAGTGAAAATATTACGATAAGCGGATGATATATCAACATCTCAATAAACACCATGAGCACTATCCTTATCACATCCTTCCATGTTTTGTAATACTGAAACGTAAGCTGATCCCACAATACAGAAAATGAAGAAATCATTACCGAATATGTGTATACGAAAATGAGCAGAATGATTGCATAAGGCCAGTTGACCAAGCCGAAGTAAATAAGGAACAAATAATAAATAATACCCAAAAACTCTATGACAGGGGCTAGCAGCTCAAAAAAGAAATTGTATGGAAACACCACCATGCCTACTCTGCCATATGCCGGATTAAAAAGCATCTTCTTGTGTGCCATCATCAACTGTAGCAGACCGCGCGCCCACCGCGTACGCTGACGCATGAATATCTTTACAGATGTTGGGCCTTCTGTCCAGCAGAGTGTATTGGGAATATACCTTACTGCAGCATCAATTTTGTTGTCATACACGTATCGGGACATACGCATACGCAACTCCATATCTTCTCCGAAAGAGGCGGGATCGTAACCGCCGGCCTTTACTGCAATTTCCTTATCGAACATACCCAACCCACCCGACACGTTGGGCACGGCATTGATATAACTCCAGCCCATTTTACCCAGCACAAAAGAGCGGATATACTCCAGCTCCTGAAACCTTGCCAGCAATGGTCGCGGGGCTTTTATTTTGATAAGCACCCCTTCATCCACCTCACAGGAGTTGGCCATACGCAATGTAGCTCCTGTGGCTATAACCCGCTTATGCTCTTCCTCCATCATGGGCCTGATAAGCATCTGCAAGGTCTGCTCATGCAGGATACAATCCACATCGGTACACAGGAAGTATGGGAATGCGGAAACATTGATGCCTACATTAGTAGCATCAGCTTTAGATTTTCCATTTTCCTTATCTACAATTACCAGCTTGGCATATGCTTCATCGGTCGATTTGTATACACCTCTTACCGGCTTTGCAGAAAGTTTGATATCGTATGCAAATTCAACCTTAACAAGAGAAAACTCATTAACTACTTTTTCAAGTGTATCATCTGTGCTACCATCGTTGATAATGATTACCTCATAGTTTGGATAGTCGAAAGTGAGGAGCGAACGGATATTGCTAATGATAGTAAGACCTTCGTTGAAAGCCGGTGCGATTACAGAAATGCCCGGAGCAAGCGGCGAACCTACGATTACTTTGTAGTCAGTATAGCTTTCCTTGCGCAGGAACAGCCTGATATTCATGAAAGACAATATAGCCAGCATGGCATATATCAGCAGCAAGCCGGTACCGTATACAAATACAGTAGTCTCAAAGAAGGCCGAGGCATATTCTACAAAAGTTTCACCCATTAGTATTTAATTAACGGATTGAGACAATGCTTGATAATAAGCTGATTTTCTTCGTAGGTCATTTCCATGAGCTCTTCTACCATAAGACGGGAATTCTGTGTATTATGCTTTATGATAGCACGTGCCGCATTCATCCTAATATCGAAGTTGGAAGAATAAAGAAATTCTGTCTTCAGGAAGTCAAGGTGCTTACCTGAGGCAATAGTACCCATTGCTTTTAGTATCTCTATCTGACAGTTGAGTGGCTGATGATTGTATATTTTCGACATCTTATCCTCTGCAGCTTCTGCAGATAGCTTGCCCAAACAGTTTATTGCATCTGCCCTGAAATAGTGATCTTTATTGTTGAGAAGCTCCATTACCGCGGGTATGGCACTCTGCTGGTCGTAATGGGCTATCAGCTTCAGACAGAAAGATACAATACTCTTGTTGGTAGAATAGCTTACCCAACGGGAGAAGTTCGGAATTGCTATATCCTTGGTGGTAGTAATAATCTTAAACATTTCGAGCTGATCCCAAGGAAGGAGTGGCTCAGTAGCTATATCGAAAAACTTAAAAGGTTCATTTTTGCTTAGCTGCACATATGCATTTCGTGCTGCCGCTCTCAGCGATGAGTTGGTACTATTGGTAAGCGGAAGAATGGTTACGTCGGAAATAGAGATATCCATTTGCGTAAGTTCTACCACAGCTTTAATTTTCTTTTCCCACCTAAGTGACTTCATTTTTGCAAAAGAGTCTTTCTGAAGTTCCATGTCAATGTAGAGCTTCCTGAGCAGTTCACCGACCTCTCCTCTGAAATTTTTGCGGTACTGAATAAGGGTTTCAATCAATATCTGCCTTACAAACGGCTTTTTGTATATTTTGTTTGAAAGTGCAACAGGATCGAATTCAATTTCCTCTACAGGTACATCTTTACCCATTTGCTCATTGAGCAGCACCTGCTCAGTAATCATTTCCTCTATAATGGGGCTTATGAACGCAACTCGCTTTTCGTGAACATAACTCTTGTATCTTTTGTACATTATAGCTCCATAAGCAACAATAGTGGCCACTATAGCTATAATAATGAATGCAAGGGCAATTTCAATGAAAAGAGGTAGCAAACTAAATTGCTCATATGCCTGGAATAATAGTTCAACCAGATCTCTCCACATATTTCAGAATCTTATTTTTTCTTAGTTACAAGCTTGGTATTACTGCCACGGTTGGCAAGTAGTTTTCTGATGCGAATCATCAATTCCCCTGCCATAATTGGCTTTTTCAGATAGTCATCTGCACCCAGACGAAACGCTTCAGTTATTGTTTCCTCATTACCTACAGAGGAGCAAACAATGATTCCAACATGTCGCTTATTGGTATTGCTTCGCAGTCGACTCACAACCTCCAGACCGTTTGCATACGGCATCATCAGGTCAGTAATTACTACGTCATACTCTTCGTTATCCAGCTTTTCGAATGCTTCTTTGCCATCCTTGGCTGTGAGTACCTCATGCCCATCTTTTCTCAGGATATTCCTGATGGCTTTGAGCATTATATCGTCGTCCTCAATCACTAAAATGTTTGACATAATTGTTAAGGGCTTTACTTCCTTTCCTACAAAATAAAAAAAATAAAATATACAAATTTCAACTTAACCTTTCACTACTACCTCAATTAATCCTGTTGCAAATATCCGCTTTATAATCTTACAAAACACAACATTGACAAGGTGTTAACGAAAAACTATAATGTGAGCTAGTTGTCAGATAGCGAGCTGTTAATGTATTGTTTTTATTAGCCGAAATTTACTGCCCTTGAAATCCTAAATACTCCTGATTTCTTTTACTTTCAGTCTTTTCCACTCAACTTTCGACCTGCCTTTTTCACCAATTCTTCGATTACAGGAAGCAGAAAAAACCTGCTGTATTTTAGAATATTACTTATTGAGGAAAAAGCACTTCATTAAAAATGAAGTGCTTTTTTATATTCGACCTGCAAATTAAGTTCTTAGTTATAATTAACTGTTACCGGTACACCTGTTGCATTGGTGTAGGTTCCTGCAGCCTGTGCTGCTGATACGTTCAGTGTAGCACCTACTGTTAGTGTTTCTGTACCACCTGCACTTAGTGTGCCGGTAGCTGATGGTGTGCTGGTGAAAGCATTTACCGTCATTGTATGAGATGCACCATCAGCGATAGTAGTAGTTGTTGGCAATGTGATAGCGTAAGTATAACTCGCCTGACCAGATACAGTGAAGCTTGCTGCTGCAACAGTACCGGTAGTTGCTGGCAGTGTTACACCACCTGCGCCGCCTGTAGTGCGGGTACCTGCTGGTGACAATATTGCTGTACCTGCAAGGGTAGCAGATACGGCTACGTTACCGAAGTTCATATCTACTGTCTTTACTATTGATATTGGGGTAATGATGTTTGCAGATGCAGATGCTGTGGCAGTTGCCTGAGCGAAAGATGCGTTAGAGAATCCTATTACTGCTACTGAAGCGATTGCGATTGACTTGAAGATGTTTTTCATTTTAGTTTAGTTTAGATTGTTTTAGCCTGCCTGCCGCAGGCAGGTTTGTTTGTTTGTTTGAA
>JAIOYR010000082.1 GCA_021740995.1 Taibaiella sp. | reverse complement strand
GCCTGCAGTGCCATGCCGTTGATTACGGTAGCCAGCATGCCCATGTAGTCGCCCTGTGCTCGCTCTATGCCCGTCTCAGCCTCATTCATGCCCCTGTATATGTTGCCGCCGCCTATTACTATGGCTACCTGTACGCCTATGTCTGTTATTGCTTTTATTTCAGTAGCATATTGCTCCAGCATTTTTGAGTCTAAACCGAAATTACGGTCACCCATGAGCGATTCACCTGAAAGCTTTAACAAAATGCGGCTGTACTTCGGAAGCATAGTATTGTTTTATGTCAAAATTAATTTGTCTGAAAAAAAGGATGTCTTGGGTAAAGGTGCGCTGGTAAACAACTATTGCAAAAAAGGCATTTTTACCACTTTGGCTTTCACGCCCTTATCACGAATCATCACATACACTTCTGTGTCTGCCGCCGCATGAGGCGTAGTTACATAAGCCATACCAATAGCTTTTGCGATACTTGGGCCTTGTGTGCCCGATGTGATAACGCCTATTTCTTCTCCGGCAGCATTCTGCACTGTGTAGCCATGACGCGGTATGCCTTTGTCAATCATTTCCAGGCCTACCAGTTTGCGTGTTACGCCTTCTGCCTTTTGTTTTTCCAGTATAGGGCGTGCAGTGAAGTCTTTTGTGAATTTTGTAATCCAGCCCAGTCCAGCCTCCAGCGGACTGGTGGTATCATCTATATCATTGCCATACAGGCAGAAACTCTTTTCGAGACGTAGCGTGTCGCGAGCAGCAAGACCCACAGGCTTCATATCGTGCTGCATGCCTATGCGGAATATTTCGTCCCATATTTTGTCTGCGTCACCATCTTTATCTTCAAAGTATATTTCTACGCCGCCGGCACCGGTATAACCGGTGGCGCTAACTATTACATTGTCTACCCCGGCAAATGTGCCCTTGCAGAAAGTGTAGTACTTAAGGTTGGTGATGTCCATATCTGTTAGCTGCTGCATGTAGGCAGTGGCATTAGGACCCTGTATAGCCAGCAGTCCTGTTTTCTCAGAGATATTGTGCATTTCCACACCCTTGGTATTGTGGCTGCTTATCCAGTTCCAGTCTTTTTCTATGTTCGATGCGTTTACTACCAGCATGTAGGATTTATTTTCCTCTATGCAATACACCAGCAGGTCGTCAACTATTCCGCCTTGCTCGTTTGGCAGGCAGGAATATTGCGCTTTGCCATCAGTTAGTTTTGAGGCATCGTTGCTGGTAACACGCTGTATGAGGTCGAGTGCATCGGGTCCTTTTAGAATGAACTCTCCCATGTGACTTACATCAAATACACCTGCATTGTTGCGCACGGCATGGTGCTCTTCGTTGATGCCGGTATAGGATATTGGCATATTGTAGCCGGCAAAGCCTGCCATCTTTGCGCCCAGCGCAATGTGTCTTTGAGTAAAGGGAGTGTTCTTCATATCTTTAGAATGTGGCGGCAAAAATAAACTTCTATTTTTATCTTTTCTTAAAAGTTTGCGCAACATGAGTTCTGAAGGAGATATTTATTAATTAATATATGCGCATATTATCTATTGCTTTTTCTCCAGGCACGTATTTCACAATTAAATACACTCCGAGGATAACAAAATGCAAAAGTGTAAAGACCATTATATAGAATAACCAAACAAGCCCAGATCCTCCTCTACTATTATAAAACAGACCATGGTAGAAATAGGTGCTATACCCTGTAAAGATTATGGCATGAACCAATGCGACACGTGTATTGACTTTGAATGTCAATATTATAACCAACAAACACAAAGCAGAACTGCTAATTAATATAGGTATATCGCTCATGTTTTTAATTTTTTTAGTTTGGCATGTTTATCCTTTGTTCCCCTATTGTTTTCTTTGGATGCCGGTTCTAAAAAGCGTCTTGCCATGTCGTTTATTTATAAACTGTTGCCAATAGTTCGCTAATTTAAAGGGTGTCGGCGTATTTTTATGCCTTTATGGCACTATCTTTATCTTGGTTTAGATTTTGATATACTCAAATAAACATCCCACATAAAAATGAATCAAAACGAATTTCGCAAATATGCTGTAAAGCATCACGGTATCAGCAGTCTTACTGTAGACAGCTATACCTCATCGCTAAGGGTGCCGCAAGGGCTTACTCCTTATATCATAGAAGAGCGCCCAATGAATGTGGCGTCTATGGACGTGTTTTCGCGTCTGATGATGGATCGTATCATCTTTCTCGGAGAGCCTATTAATGACTACGTAGCCAACATTGTTACAGCACAGTTGTTGTTTCTGGAAAGCACAGATCGTGCACGTGATATACAGATGTACCTGAACAGTCCCGGTGGTAGTGTGTATGCAGGTCTTGGTATCTATGATACTATGCAAATCATCAATCCAGACGTGTCTACTATCTGCACGGGTATTGCTGCTTCTATGGCTGCGGTGCTTATGTGTGCCGGCAGCAAGGGCAAGCGTACTGCGCTAAGACATAGCCGTGTAATGATACATCAGCCACTGGGTGGTGCAGAAGGACAGGCAAGCGATATAGAAATAACTGCACGCGAGATAGGTAAACTCAAAAAAGAGCTTTACGAAATTATAGCTCACCACTCCGGACAGAAGGTGTCGAAGGTAGAGAAGGACAGTGACCGCGATTACTGGATGACTGCTGCTGAAGCAAAAGAGTATGGCATGGTAGATGAGGTGCTGGAGCGCAATCCGCGTAAAGTAGATGCGGAGAAATAATAGACGCCCCCCATCACTGTTTCGGCGATGCTCAACATGGCAAGGCGCCGGTGAGGTAGCATGAGCGAAGTAACTTGTAATTTTTTTAGACTTGACAACTTTGAAAAAAGTTGTCAAGTCTATTTTTTGTTTTGTGTTACTGCAATCGCAGTATACTGCCTGTGTTTGTCACTGCCAATTTATGAAGCTCGCCAAGCGCGAGGGTGTAGTTGATGTCTTGATGCCCGGTGGGGAAATTGAAACAGACAGGATAGTCGTATTCCTTTACTTTGTCCCAAATGATTTCTTCAATAGTTTGACCAAACGGGCGCTCGGTGTCCTGCATTTCGGTGAAGCTGCCTACAATGAGCGCGGCAAGTTTGTCCAGTTTTCCAGCCCGTTTCAGGTTTAGCAATAGTCTGTCGGCATTATACAGGTGCTCTCCTATATCTTCTATAAACAGGATTTTCCCTGTAGTATCTACCTCTGATGCAGAACCTGTAAGGTGTGCCAGTATTGCCAGATTGCCGCCTGTTAGTACCGCTGCCGCTTCTCCCTGCCGGTTGTAGGGTGAAGTTGGCACATCATATACCAGCGGGCTGCCGGTAAGCGCATTGTAAAACGATTTGAGATAATGCTCGTTTTCGGTTTCCGGCTTGAAAGCGCCACACATGGGGCTGTGCAGCGATGGTATGCCGTATTGTGCCTGCAGATGATTGTGTAGTACAGTGATGTCGCTGAAGCCACATATCCACTTCGGCTTTTTGATAAATCCCGAAAAATCAATCTGGTCTATGATGCGGCTCATACCGTATCCGCCACGCCCCATCAGTATGGCGTCTATCTCCGGGTCGTCCATCATTGTTTGCAGGTCGGTAAGCCGCTCATGGTCTGTACCTGAAAAGTAGTGATGCTCGTTGCCAATGGTTTTTCCTTTTTTTATGCGGAAGCCCCACCGTTCCAGCACAGTAATGCAATAGGCTACCCGGTCCTCAGACACATACCCGGCAGGACAGGTAATTCCCATAACAGAACCTTTGACAAGATATGGTGGGCGCATAAAAAGTGTGATTAAGCAGTTTAAATGTATGTAAAATAAATTCTTCTGGATTCTAAATCACTGGTGGCATCAGCCCTATCCAAACTTCGTCTCCCCTTAGCTGAACCGGGTAGGTGAATAATTTGTATCCTTCTCCGGTGGTGTTTCTGCCATTGGCGGGGTCGAAGCGGTACTTGTGCTCCGGGCATACTATGCGCCCTTGAGGGTCTAGCCAGCCGGTACACAACGGAACGCCGGCGTGCGGGCATTTTGCGGCAAACGCATAAACCCTTTCCTGCCTTTTAAGTATGCCTATTCGTTTGCCGTTCAGTTCTATTTCCGTAAGCGCATTATCCTGCAGGGATGAATAGGTAAATCGTTCAGTTTTGTACCATTCAAACCCGGGTGGGTAGTTGGTATTATCGTCGTGCTGAAAGCTCAAATTGTTGTTTTTTGGAGTGGTTTGTGCCACAAAAGTAATGGAATCTGTGCATGTGTGGCATGTGAATGATGTGGATATAAAGGTGTTCTACATGCTGCCATATATACCAGTTGTATGCGCTACATGAAAATAACCAAAAAATATACTACTTTCAAACCTGTTTTTACAAGCAAAATAGTATGGCAAAGAAACAACCAACCCCCAAACCGCAACCGGCAAAAGCAGCAGCACCCGTGCAGCAGCCTCAGGCACAATCGTCTAAAAAAGAGGCTATATCGGGCAGGTTTTCACTTACCTTGAAGCTTTCTCTGCTGCTTGCTGTTATCACATTTCTGATATATGCCAATACGCTGCAGAATGGTTTTGTGCTGGACGACTCTATGGTGTATTCTAAAAACACAATCGTAACGCAGGGGTTTGATGGTATATCAGAATTGTTTAAAACGCCGAGGTTGAAAGGGTTTGGGTATCTGAAGAATGAAAACTATCGTCCTTTATCGCTGGTCATGTTTGCTATAGAGGTAGGGTTGTTTGGTCTGAACCCTACTGTAGGGCATTTTTTCAATATTCTTTTCTTTGCGGGGTGCGTAGTGTTGTTGTTCCTGTTTTTAGACAAGCTGTTTGAGCGCAAAAAGACGGTGATTGCCTTTCTAGCCGCGCTGTTGTTTGCGGTGCATCCAATACATACCGAGGTGGTGGCAAACATAAAAAGCCTTGATGAGATATTCTGTTTCCTGTTTGCTTTCTTGAGCCTGAACCTGTTTGCTATGTACATGAAGAGCGGTAAGGTGTGGCAGATAGCCGCGGGCCTAGGGGCATTGTTTTTGTCTTACCTGTCTAAAGAAACGGTGGTTACCTTCCTGGGTATCATTCCAATTGTGTTCTTTTTCTATCTCAATGATGAGAAGCGCAGAGCCATATTCATGACAGCAGGAGCTGTGGTGGTGACGGGCATATACCTCGGTATAAGGCATGTGATACTTACCGACTATGGTGCCAGCACAGCTGCCGTAGAGTTTATAGACAATGCGCTGGTAGGTGCGCCGGATATGGGTATGCGAATAGCTACTGCCCTTTACATATTGGGCATGTACGTAAAGCTATTGTTTATCCCCCATCCGCTCATAGACGATTATGGATACAATAGTGTGCCTTATGTAGGCTTTGGTAATTTGTGGGTTTGGTTGTCGCTGGCTATATATGTTGCTGCGGGTGTGGTAGGTGTTTACAGGCTGTTCAAATATCGTAAAGACCCATGGGCGTTTGGTATTCTGTTTTTTATGGCTACCATAGCTTTGTTTACCAATATCTTCTTCCTAATGGGCTCTGCAATGGGCGAGCGTTTCCTGTTTTTTGCATCTGCGGGGTTCTGTTTGCTTGCGGCACTGGCTATAGAAAAGTGGGTGTTGAAAAATGATACTGATTATGGCTCATTTGTGAAGAATAAGCTGGCCCTGGGTATACTGCTACCTGTATGCCTGGTGTTCTCCTATCTTACCTATGCGCGAAATGCGGAATGGAAAGATAACTCAACGCTCTTTAAAGCGGATCTTGCAAAATCGCCCAATAATGGACGGCTAAACTATTATGTGGGCAATGAGCTGGTTGAAAATGTATTGCCCACGGTGCAGGACTCTGCTGCCCGCAAAGCGCTGCTTGCAGAAAGTGTAGAGCGGCTAAACAAGGCATTGGAGATATTTCCTAAGTACACAGATGCCCATACAGAGTTGGGTACAGCTTATCTGAGTATGTTGCGGTACGACTCGGCTGAAGTGCATTTCAAAACTGCTATATCTCAAAGCCCTTACCAGTCTATTGCTGCCAATAATCTGGGTACTGTTTATCTGCGTACCGACAGAATACCGGAGGCTATAGCGTCTTACAAACTGGCAATAAAGATAAAGGGAGATTTTGTGCAGGCATTTTGCAATCTGGGCAGTGCCTATGCCCGTATAAAACAATTTGATTCAGCTATCGTTGCGCTCAATCAGGCACTTGCATTCAATCCGGGTTATGCTGAAGCCTATATGCAAATAGGGTTGGCATATTATTTCAGCAACAAATTTGTGGAGGCAGAGCCGTTTTTTAAGAAGGCACTGGAGCTCAATCCTGCCGATGTAAATGCTGCAAATAATCTGGGTGCTTCCTATCTCAATTCAGGCAAGTATCAGCAGGCTGCAGATATTTTCAAACAACTGATAGCTGCCAATCCCGGGTATGTGAATGGCTACTCGAATCTGGGGCATTGCTACTACGAGCTGAAGCAGTATGAAGCAGCCATAGATATTATCAATAAGTCGCTGACCATAGACCCCAATAATGTGAAGGACATTCCCTACATAGCACTGTCGTACAAGGCACTTGGCAGAACGGATGAAGCATTAAAATATGAGGCTATCGCAAAGCAGTATTATCCAACCTTTAAGTTGTAGACCTACTTAGGATACACAACCGGTAAGCGGGGGCTTTTGTAGGCAGGTATACGCAGCTTCATGTCGTTGGTGGTGCATATATAGTCATTGCCAGACCTCTGAAACAGTTGTTTATTGAGATTGTATATGGCCGCTGCAAAAGACTCTTCCTGACCTCTGTAGATATTCCCGATGTTGGAGGGGACATTGTCGAATAATATTTTTGTAATCTCAGAAGGTGTTTTGTTTTTTATGCCGGTTTCTTTCAGAAATGTGACATCGTTCTGGTTTATTTCGATGTTTGGTCTTGGGCGCAACTCTTTTGATTTTTGATACAAAGGTGCTATTGCCGACATCAGTGTTTGATTGCTGGTATTACTAGCAGTCGCTTCGTCTTTGGTGAAAGTGATAGTAGGTGTTTTTTGAGCGGCAGGGACAGTGGCAGCCGGTTTTGGCTCAGCTGCCGGTTGTGTCGTTACTTTGGCTACAGGTTGCATTGGTGCTACTTCTTCATCTGTGTTTTTTGTTGGTGTAGTTGCTGCCGCCGGGCTTGAAGGAGTTGTGATTACTGCAGTATCTGCAACTTGTGAAGGTGCCGCTGCCCGCGAGCTATCTGCGGGGGAATCTGCGTTCTCATCAAGCGGAACAGCTTGCTGAACAGCAGATGGAGATGGAGTGGTAACGGTCTGTTTGTTGTTTTTCCCGGTTATGATGGTGTAAGCAGCAATGCAACCGGTAATAACCAATACTATTGCCAGAAGTAGTAAAATTCTTTTTTTTCGTTTCGAGCCATTAACTGGTTCAGCGGAGAGGTTATCTTCGGTAGCTTTTTTTGTTTTTTGTTTTTGCTTTTTATTGCCCGGTTGATTCATGTGCTCAATCAGGGTATTCGTATACTGGAACAGGCGGTTGTATTCTTTAGCCCGGTACTTTACTTCTTCTTTTGACCAGCCGTTTTCAGGTATCGGTTCTTCCCATAGGTCAAATGGTTTGTAATCATCGTATTCATCTTCATGGGTATTGTCTGCTTCATAAGTCGGGTCTTCTTTTTCTGGACTTACATTTTCAGGATCGTCCTCGTGTGTGGGTGTATCAAAGGTTGCAGTCGAATTATTGTTTGCGAAAGATGCTTCTGTAGCAAGTACGGCTGGTTTATGAATTCCTTTTTTCGTTCTTACGACTGAAGGTTTCGCGTCTTGTATTTTTCGGTTTACAAAATCTTCCCAAACAGTAACAGCTATTTTGCCTTCTTTCGCTACAAACTCACTTACATTTTCATCGAAAGAAAAATATAGAGAGCCGGTATCGTTGTAGTGTTTGAACGCCTCATCGAAAAATGAAGTAACTATTGAATGTTTGTCGTCTGCAATTAACTCCGAAGGTGTTATCAGCTGACTCCTGCCAGCATCTACGTAAGAGCTGAAAAAAGGAGTTTTACTGATGGGGATAATATTAGCATTAAGTGCTAAGAAGTCTGCAGGTTCCTGAATGACTACGTCTTGTACTTGTTGTGGTTTTAGAATTCCATTTTCAATGTTATTTTGATTTTTGATTGTTGATTCGTGCAGTGTGCGCAGCGCTTTGTAGATATAGTCTGCTTCGGCATAGCTGTTTCGCAGCACTACACAAGTGCCCAGGAATGTGCCAAACCTTTCGGTGTTTAATTCCCGCACATAAGAGTAGGTGCAAAAACAAACAGTATACACGCCGCCTATCAATTCCCGTTTTACAGCATACAACTCTGCGCCGGGATAAAACTCTATTGCACTATCATCTAGGTCCAGACTTTCGTTGAAGCCAACACCGGAATAGAATGCCTGTTGGTAGCCATGAGGTTCACCAAAAGTTCCGAATACTCCAATTCCAACCTGATTAATCATTACTCTTTACTGCTTTGGACTCTAAAATAGAGTAGTATTTGTTATTTTCTTAAAAATCAGCGCAAAATTTAGTTATGCTATTGCTAATTGAATTTATACCCATGTGATAACCGCTTTTGTTTTAGGAAACGAAACAGAACAAGCATTATCCGCAGCAATTGCAAAGCTATAGTATGTTTATGTTTTTCTTGGTTTCTTTTTTGCAGCCGGAAACAAAACATTATTGAGTATGAGCCGGTATCCGGGAGATGTGGGGTGCAGGCTTAGTTCTGTAACCGGGTCGTGTATCATATGCTGATAGTCTTCCGGGTCATGACCGCCATAGAAGGTCCAGGTTCCTTTGCCATACTCGCCATGAATATATTTTACTTCATTAGCCGGCTTGAATTCGCCCATAACCAGTACACTTGATTTGAGCACATCTTTGCGAAAAGAAGTGGTTTGACCCATAAAACCTTTTATGGTGGTAGTATGGTTTTGGCAAAGCATAGCAGGTACCGGGTCGAATTTGGCTGAGAAGGTAAATAATGTGAAATAATCTATGTTCATGGGGATAGCAGTACGATACTCTGTATTGTCAATGGTAGAGTATTCGTAATGCATAGGGTTGTTGACAAGTGTGAAGTCTTTGAAAGCAAAACACTTGGTGAAGTCGAGTTTTTGTTGTGCCTGCTGGTCCATCGCATCGCCATCAAACATTGATTCGCAAATGTCTACCCCTTCTGCAGCTAGTGCTATATCATAGCTGTCGGTAGCAGAACACATAGCGAACAGGTAGCCACCGCCAGCAGTGAAGTCGCGTATTTTTTTAGCAATAGCCAATTTTAGCTGCGATACTTTTTTGAATCCGTGTTTGGCTGCCGAGGCCTCGGCAGTTTTTTGCTCTTTCTGATACCATGCTTCGTTATGAAAGCTAAACCAGAATTTGCCGTACTGTCCTGTGAAGTCTTCGTGGTGCAGGTGCAGCCAGTCATATTTTGCGAGGTCATCCTTCAGTAGTTCATCGTCATATACTTTGTCAAAAGGTATTTCGGCGTAGGTGAGCACCAGGGTTACGGCATCATCCCAGGGTAGCTTGTTGGGTGGCGTGTACACTGCTATTTTTGGTGCTTTTTCCAGTTTTATTACATCGCCATTAAAGTCTGGGTCGAGTACGGATGTAAGTATGCCATTGTACTGAGCATCACTCATTACTTCGTAAGAAACACCGCGCAGTTTGCACAAGCGCTCTATGCCTTCTACCTGCTCCATACCAAAGCTACCACCTTTGTAGTTGAGCAGCCAGTCTATAGAAATGCCCCCTTTGAGTGCGGCATAGGCAACACCATAGGCCTTCAGATGGGCTACCTGTCCATCTGCATCCATAGGAATAAATATTTTTGATGCACGTGTTTGAGTAGGGGATAGCAGACTCACAAACAAACAACAGCAAAGCAATAAAGGGCTGGTATACAATCTATAACTCATAAAGGACGTAAATTACCTAATATAGACGTACTAATTTACTGCTTGTTTGTTTTTTTAACAACGTTTATAAAATTGCATAGCTAAGGGTAATGGATAGTGTCGTTAGCATAAGGTGTTCATTGCTAGTTCGAACTGGTCAATGAATATTTCTTTTGAATGTCTGATACTACTGTTATGTCTGCAACATTTATGACATTTTGCAGCTCAATTACATGCCGATTTGCGGATCATGTTGGATTGAAAATGAACTTGAAATAGTATATCCAGGCATTTAAGCGGTGTGCCGATGAGTACGTTATATCGCTCTCATTCTGTTATTCTTAGGGTTGTGCTCTAACTCTGCGAGCCCTAATGCCTCCATCAGTGGTGGCAGATACATTCCGAAACGACCGCGAAGTCCTTTCTTCAGACCATACCAGCCACCTATCAGATTGCTTTCTGAGCGACCCCAGGCTTCTACTGTGCCTTCTTTTGCCGGCTTCTGTTCATCGGCGCTGCCCAGTTCCATCCAGTCGCCATGCTGTTTCAGCATTTCGTGCAGGTCTGCTATGCAGCGCAGGTCGTAATGTAATACCGTTTTACCTACAGTGCATACCAGTATTTGTTTATCCTCATCCTTGTGCATGGTATAGTCTGATGTGCCGGGAGGGGTTTTGAGTAGCCAGGGGCTCTCTTTAGTGCCGTTTCCTGTTGCCATGTTTATTGTATTTAAGTTTTAATGCGATTGTTCGTTACTGGGTAGTGCTAAGATATATAATATTTCAACAAGTTGTATAGCTTAATTTTGCTTTCATTTTTTAGCTTAAAAGCAAATGCTAGGTTTTATTAAAAACCCATACTTTTGCAAAAATTTTCAATACTCAGGATGCGCAAATGGTGGTGGAAAATAGCAAGTGCCGTTCTGGTAGTATATACCATAGTAGCTGGTTTTCTTATGCCGGTGCCCCGCTTGGATATACTCAATGAAACCATCCGCAATCTTTATTTTCATGTGCCAATGTGGTTTACGATGCTGGTGTTGTTTACCGGCGCATTCGTTTACTCCATAAAATATCTCAGGACAGGTGATTTGATGAGCGATATATGCGCGTCTCAGCTTACTTATACTGGTATACTTTTCAGTGTATTGGGTATGCTTACGGGCATGGAGTGGGGGCAATATACGTGGGGGGCAGCATGGAGCAATGACCCCAAGCAGCTCTGTACTGCAATTTTAATGCTCATCTATTTTGCCTACAGTATACTACGCAGCGGATTGAGGGACGATGAAAAGCGTGCTAAAATAAGTGCCGTATATAATGTATTTGCTTTTGCTATGGTAGTGCCGCTTATATTTGTGTTACCAAGGATGGTAGATTCGTTGCATCCCGGAAACGGAGGTAATCCAGCATTTGCCAAGTATGATCTGGATAGTGGCATGAGAATGGTTTTTTGGCCTGCAAATGCCGGGTGGATACTTTTAGGTGTTTGGATAGCCACACTGAATATAAGATTGGGGTTTATCCGTTATAAAAGGGAAAGTGTTTTATAATACTATATTGAAAAGGAAATGACAAAAACAGCATTAACAACGTTTTTTATATTACTGATGGCGGTTTCTGCAGTACAGGCTCAGACCGAAATGGCGGATACTATGCGTGCAAATGGTAAAATATACGTTGTAGTTGTTGTATTAGCCACTATATTTGCGGGGATTTTTGCGTATCTTGTTTATATAGATCGTAAAATAAGTAAGCTAGAAAAAGAACAATAAAATTCATTTTTAATTAATTAACTCACATAAAAAATCAAAAAAGTGGAAAACACAAATGCGCAGGGCGCTCATTACAGCTTTTTCCAGGGGGTAGAACGCAACTTTGATAAAGCTTCAAAATACACCCGCTTCGAATCAGGTATTCTCGAGCAGATTAAAGCATGTAATTCGGTATACCGTATGAAATTTCCGGTTCGCATTGGCGAAAAAATTGAAGTTATCGAGGCATACCGTGTACAGCACTCTCATCACAAATTGCCATGTAAAGGTGGTATTCGTTACAGCATGGATGTGAATCAGGACGAGGTGATGGCACTTGCCGCACTTATGACGTATAAATGCGCCATTGTGAATGTTCCTTTTGGTGGTGCCAAAGGTGGTATAAAGATCAATCCTAAGAATTATTCGGTTTTCGAACTGGAGAAGATAACACGTCGCTATGCGAGTGAGTTGGTGAAGAAAAACTTCATTGGTCCTGGTCTAGACGTGCCTGCGCCTGACTATGGTACGGGAGCCCGTGAAATGAGCTGGATAGTAGATACATACGCCTCGCTGAAGCCAGGTGAAGTAGATGCTATGGCATGTGTGACCGGTAAGCCTGTAACGCAGGGTGGTGTACGTGGCAGAACTGAGGCTACGGGTCTGGGTGTATACTATGGTATTCGCGAGGTGTGCAACACTGCTGAGGATATGAAGAAACTGGGACTGGAAGTGGGTATAGAAGGAAAGCGTGTAATCGTGCAAGGACTGGGTAATGTGGGTTATCATGCAGCTAAGTTCTTCTATGACAATGGTGCTATCATTGTAGGTCTTGCAGAGTATGAAGGTGGTATATACAATGAGAAGGGTCTGGATATATATAAGGTAGTAGAATTCCGTAAGTCTACCGGTTCTATAGTTAATTTCCCGGGTGCTACTAATTTCAAGAACAGCGCAGATACACTGGAGCAACCATGTGACATATTGATACCTGCTGCACTTGAAAATGTAATAAATGCTGAAAACGCAGGTCGTATACAGGCTAAAATAATAGGCGAGGGTGCAAATGGTCCGCTGACACCTGATGCGGATGAAATTCTGAACAAGAAAGGTGTGATAGTAGTGCCTGATATGTACCTGAATGCAGGTGGTGTAACAGTTTCTTACTTTGAGTGGCTGAAGAACCTGAGCCATGTACGCTTTGGACGTATGGATAAACGCTTTAGTGAAAACCAAAACTCATCAATACTTGAAACTGTAGAAAACCTGACCGGTAAGCGTGTAACTGATATAGAGCGTACACAATTGCTGCACGGACCGGATGAAGTTGATCTGGTTTATTCAGGTCTCGAAGACACCATGATTGGTTCTTACCATGAGATCAGGGAAGCATTGCTGAGTCTGAATGGTGCGGTAGATATGCGTACTGCAGCATTTACAGTGGCAATCAACAAGGTTGGAATTTCTTACGAAGAGCTGGGTATATTCCCATAGTTCTTAAGGTCATACTGATTAAAAAAGCTAACCCATCCGTAGATGGGTTAGCTTTTTTTGTTTCAGTAATTTGTGATGCTGGTGGCAGGGTTGCTGCCACCAGCTGATTTGTTAGTTTCTTGCTGCGAATTCGCTGCGGATGACATTGAGTGCGCCACCTGCTATGAACCATTCTATCTGCTGCTGGTTGTAAGTGTGGTTTACTTTTATCATTTCGCTGCTACCGTCTTTGTGGTTGAGTGCTACTGTGAGCTGCTCGCCGGGAGTGAAGGTAGTAAGACCAAGGATGTCTATACTGTCATCTTCCTGTATCTTGTCGTAGTCGGCTTTGTCGGCAAAGGTGATGGCCAGCATACCTTGTTTCTTCAGGTTGGTTTCGTGTATACGTGCAAAGCTCTTAACGAGTATCACATTGACACCCAGATGGCGTGGCTCCATAGCTGCGTGCTCGCGGCTGCTGCCCTCGCCATAGTTCTCGTCGCCTACTACTATACTGCCGGCTCCAGCCGCTTTGTATGCGCGCTGTACCATAGGCACTTCGCCATACTCGCCGGTAAACTGGTTCTTTACTTTGTTGGTATCCATGTTGAAGGCATTGACTGCGCCTATCAGCATATTGTTAGAGATATTATCGAGATGACCACGGTATTTAAGCCAAGGGCCCGCCATAGATATATGGTCTGTGGTACATTTGCCAAAGGCTTTGATAAGGAGTTTCAGGCCGGTCATATCAGCGCCATTCCAAGCCGGGAAGGGTGCGAGTAACTGCAGGCGGTCGCTGGTAGGGCTTACCGCTACCTGTACACCAGAGCCATCTTCGGCAGGTGCAACGTAGCCGGCGTCTTCTACATCGAAGCCTAGTGGTGGCATCTCGTGACCTTGTGGTTCATCGAGCATCACCTCTTGGCCGGACTCATTTTTCAGCTTGTCTGTAAGCGGATTGAAAGAAAGGCTGCCGGCAATAGCAAATGCAGTAACAATCTCCGGTGATGCTACGAATGCGTGAGTAGACGACAGACCGTCATTGCGTTTTGCAAAGTTGCGGTTGAATGAAGTGACAATTGTGTTTTTCTTAGCAGGGTCGCTTACGTGGCGCGCCCACTGACCTATGCATGGTCCGCAGGCATTGGCCAGTACTACACCACCCATTTTACCGAAGGTGTCGAGGAAGCCATCGCGCTCAATGGTGAAGCGTACCAACTCTGAGCCCGGTGTAATAGTAAATTCGCTTTTAGCTACCAGTCCTTTATCCATTGCGTTTTTGGCGATGAATGCAGAGCGGGAGATGTCTTCGTAAGAAGAGTTGGTGCAGGAGCCTATAAGTGCTACCTCTACCTGGTCGGGCCAGCCATGCTCTTTTACTGCAGCAGCCATCTGGCTGATAGGAGTAGCCAAGTCTGGTGTGAATGGGCCGTTTACATAAGGCTCCAGTTCATCGAGGTTGATTTCTATAAGCTGATCGTAGTAAGCAGCCGGATTGTCGTATACGTCTTTGTCTGAACGGAGGTCTGAAGAAACGCCATTTGCGAGTTCTGCCACATCTGCACGGCTCGTGCCACGCAGATAGTCTGCCATTTTTTCGTCGTAAGCAAACATAGAGCAGGTAGCGCCTATCTCTGCACCCATGTTGCAGATAGTGGCTTTACCGGTACAACTCAGGCTTTCGGCACCATCGCCGAAGTACTCTACGATAGCACCTGTGCCGCCCTTAACGGTAAGGATACCCGCTACTTTAAGGATAATATCTTTGGCAGATGTCCAGCCGCTCATTTTGCCTGTAAGCTTTACGCCTATGAGTTTAGGCATTTTTAGTTCCCATGCCAGGCCAGCCATAACGTCTACTGCGTCAGCACCGCCTACGCCTATTGCTATCATACCCAGACCACCGGCATTGGGTGTGTGACTATCTGTGCCTATCATCATGCCACCGGGGAATGCATAGTTTTCGAGTACCACCTGATGGATGATACCTGCACCTGCACGCCAAAAGCCAATACCATATTTATTGGAAATAGAAGCGAGGAAGTCATATACTTCTTTGTTTACATCGACAGCGGTAGCGAGATCTGCTACAGCGCCGGTTTTTGCCTGTATCAGGTGATCGCAATGAACGGTGCTGGGAACGGCTACCTGGCTGCGACCACAAGTGCTGAACTGCAATAATGCCATTTGTGCAGTAGCATCCTGCATGGCTACACGGTCGGGCGAAAAGTTGACATAGTCTTTGCCGCGTGCGTAAGCCATAGTTGGTGTTTCGAAACTATGTGCATACAATACTTTCTCGGCGAATGTAAGCGGGCGGCCTAATAAAGTGCGTGCCGCATTAACTTTTCCTGATAATTGTCCGTATACTTTACGGATGAGTTCGATGTCGAATGCCATTGTGTGGGATTAAATACGTGTTTTGAGGCTGCAAAATTACCGAATCTGTGACATATACCGAAATTAAGCTGCTACTTTCTCGGTAATTGGGTAAAAGGGTAAATGGTTAAAAGGTCGATTGGTTAAAGGTGGGGGAATGTTAAAGGGATAATTTGTTAAAATGGTTTAATGGTTCTCTTGGTTTTGTATGATAGATATATTGGTTGTGTGCGGAATTGCGCAATTATTTTTGTTTTTCAGGGTTTTTGTTGATAATCAATTGGTTGTGTTCGGATTCTTGCGCAAAAGTTGCGCAGGTGCGCAATTTTATACGTGTAGTTTATTTATTATTTGTTTGTGTTGCCAAATTCATACACTGGAAAATAAATTTCCGACTTTTTCCGATTGACACAAATGGGCGGATGAGCCAAGACGCAGAGTGGGTATAGGTTTAGTGTGGTTTTGATGTTATGTTTTCCGGTTGTAGCATTTAATACTACCTGAATCAATAATGACA
>JAIOYR010000081.1 GCA_021740995.1 Taibaiella sp. | reverse complement strand
TGGCGTGGCGCGAGTTTTTTCGCGCCTATATTTTGATGGTGAAGTACTAAGCGTTCTTTCTGATTTAATATCCTTAATTATATCTCTGCACTTTTATCGGAGGCAAATCTCCTTAAGTCCGACTTCAAGGGTTGAGATAGAGCGAGCGATGAGCAATGATATACTATCCGGGTTAGGGGTTAATACTGTTCAAACCAGTGGAATTTAGTGCGAATGATGTTGTCTTTTTCTTGTTTTACATACTTTAAGTATGCGTCGGCTGCAGACGAAAACTTTTTGTTTCGGGAGGAGATGAGATGCCAATAGGTTTTTATCGGGAATTTTTTCAGAGGTATTATTTGCAGCTCTCCTGTACTTAGTTCGTTTTTGATGCCAATAAGTGGCATGATGGAACATCCGAGGCCTGCAATCACTGCTTGTTTTACTGCTTCGTTTGATGTAAGCTCCATTTTTTTGAAGACCGGTATTTTATTTTCCTGAATAAAACGCTCCATCACCAGTCTTGTTCCGGAACCTTGCTCTCTGTAAATGAGCGGCAACTGGTCGAAAACATCATTGTAGTAGCTGTTTTTTGCAAAGACTGTTTCTTTATTGGCTACCAGGTAAAGCTTGTTTTGCATCAATTTTACATGGTCTATCGCAAGGCTATCGGGTAATAATGAAACGAGTGCAAAATCTATCTCATTTTTTTCAAGGCTTTCTATTACTCTTGCCTTGTTGGTCACATCCATTGCCAAATCTATGCCAGGGTGCATTTTCAGAAAGTCAGCCAGAAAATAGGGCATCACATATTTGCCTGTTGAAACAATAGATATTTTCAACCTTCCGGTAAGTTGTCCTTTGTGCGCCAGCGTCTTGTAATTGAGTTCATAAACACCCTCTAATATTTTTTCGGCTGCAATTGCAATTTCTTTTCCAAAGTCAGTGACGTACAATTGTCTGCCAACTACTTCAGTCAGTGGAATTTCAAACTGGTCTTGAAAATTCTTAAGTTGAATAGACACTGCCGGCTGTGTGAGGTGCAGCAATTCTGCAGCTTTTGTAATGCTCTCTGCTTCAGTGACTTTTAGAAATACATTAAGTTGGTTGAGTGTGTAGTTCATAAATATAGTTTATGGAATTCATTGCAAAGTTAAATAAAAACTAATGATTTGAATGTGCCAATTTTGCACAACAAACCGGCATTGGAAAAGCAAAACAAAACTATGTTTGAAAATCTGAAAATTGGAATAATCGGTGGTGGTGTTTTGGAAAATAAGTTACTGGTAAGGGCAGTAGCATGCGGGCTCAATGTATGCCTGATGGATAAAGAGAAGGAGGCAAAATGGGCCAGAAATAAATATTTTTTCAAAAATGGCGATCCTATGAATTTTCAGGATGTCCTAAAATTTGGGGAGGACATGGACATCCTGAAGGTAGACGACGAATTGGTAAATTTAGAGGGATTGAGACTGCTGCAGCAAAAGGGCGTTAAGATATATCCGTCGCCGGAGGTAATACAGATCATTCAAGATAAGAATGAGCAAAAGCTATTCCTAAAGGAAAACAATATTCCTGTGGTTACGGGTTGGGTTGTAACAAGCGAAATGGACACCGCGTTGTTACCGGACAATGATATGGACCGCATGACAAAACGCAGGTATGCTGCCAACGATCAGATAGCTGTGCAGACGTGGGAAAGGCGATCAAACGAGTTGCAAGGGTCGGAAATGCATGAGGATACATTTCTGCCCGGCCGTGAATTGCAGGTGATGGTTTCAAGAAATGAAAGTGGTATTATAGAATGTTACGAGCCGGCAATAATGACACTTGAAGCCGGAAAAATGTTTATTGACTTTGATTTGTGCCCATCAGACCTTGGGAAAGAAACTTCAATAATGGCTTGTGGGTTGGCTGCTAAAGTTGCAGCATCACTGGAGCTAAAAGGGTTGATAACCGTAGAACTGATTGTGGCAAGAAATGGTAGTATGTACGTGAATGATATCTCTATAGGACCTAATAAAAATGGTAGCGAGAAGTGGGCATGTGGCGCAGATAGCAAATCGGGGCTATTGAAGCGGCTGCTGTTAGACCAGCCGGAGGAAGGCATGGGTATGATGGATATTTGCTCAAAACTGACAATACTGGAACCATTAGCCTACCGAAAGCACATAGTAGAGCAGGCTTTAAAAACTATTATTTGTACTAATGACATACACGTGCTGTATCATAAAGATATCATGAAGCTGGTAAAGGGCAAACCGATAACTATAAATGAACAGAAGATAGAGGAGCAACTGTCAAAAGCAATTATGATACAGCATCTGTTGCGGCTGAATTAGTACCATGTAAAGTGGGGGAATAAGCTGAGTTACTTAATAAAAACCAAACAACTATTAGTATACAATTTATGGAAAATTTGACAGAATCGACAGCGTCAACAATTGAATCGGCGAAGACCAGCAAGAAAGTTCCGATAACAGTAGCATATGGCGACGGGATTGGTCCGGAAATCATGAGTGCGAGTTTGAATGTACTTAAGGCCGCAGGAGCCCGGTTGGAAATTGATAAGATAGAGATTGGTGAAAAAAAGTATCTGAACGGTAATAGTTCAGGTATTGAATCTACGTCGTGGGATTCATTGAGAAGGACAAGAGTGTTTTTGAAAGCACCCATTACTACGCCTCAGGGAGGAGGTTACAAAAGTCTGAATGTGACCATACGCAAAGTGCTGGGTCTCTACGCCAATATAAGGCCATGTGTTTCTTATCACCCCTATATAACAACCAAACATCCGGTGATGGATGTGGTTATAGTAAGAGAAAATGAAGAGGACTTGTATGCGGGAATAGAGCACCAGCAAACGGATGAAGTAGTACAATGTCTGAAGCTCATATCAAAGCCTGGTACAGAGAAGATAATACGCTATGCATTTGAATATGCGAGAGCGTATAACCGGAAGAAGGTAAGCTGTTTTACAAAAGACAACATCATGAAGATGACGGATGGCCTTTTCCACAAAACGTTTGACAGAGTAGGTGCAGAATACCCTGATATAGAAAAAGAACATTGGATAGTAGATATAGGTGCTGCGAAACTGGCAGATACACCAGAGCAGTTTGATGTAATAGTGATGCCTAACCTTTATGGTGACATTCTTAGTGATGTAGCAGCACAAATCACCGGCTCTGTGGGCCTTGGGGGTAGTGCAAACATAGGTGATGGCTTTGCAATGTTTGAAGCCATACATGGTTCAGCACCAGATATAGCGGGTCTGAATCTGGCAAATCCTTCGGGCTTAATCCTGGCTTCAGTACAAATGTTGGTTCACATAGGCCAGAGCGATGTAGCAGAAAAAATACACAATGCATGGTTGAGAACTATAGAGGAAGGCATACACACATCAGACATCTATAATCCATCGACTTCAAAGTTGCTGGTAGGTACTAAAGAATTTGCAAATGCCGTTATAGAGCGCCTGGAGCAGCAGCCGATCATGTTCAGGCCGGTAGATTATTCAGCATCTGTGGCCGACTTCAATATAAAAGTAACGCCTGTAAAGCCTGCAAATAAGGAATTGGTTGGTGTGGACATATTCCTGCATTACAAAGAGCGCGATCCCAACAAATTGGCGGAGCTTATTTCGGATCTTGATGCTAACGGAATGAAACTGACTATGATAACCAACCGGGGTACAAAGGTATGGCCGGATGGATTTCCTGAAACATTTTGTACCGATCATTGGCGTTGCAGATTTAAAAACGACATGAAAAATGGTGTCAGTTATCAGTCGGTGGTGGACTTAATGCAGAAAATTCATCATAAAAAGCTGGACATCATAAAGACTGAAAACCTGTATCTGATGGATGGAGTTTCCATGTTTAGCGCAGGTCAGGGGCAATAATAATCCTGTCATCGACCACAGAGAATGTGATAAAATCTGGTAAGAGATGCTGAGTGCGAGTATCTGTGGTCGATGACAAGGAATTTATTGCAAGAGCATATACCCTCTATTGCATTCAAGGAATTTTCTACCCCTCATCATCAAATCCATTGGCAGAGGCTGCGCCTTTTACGATGCTGTATATAACAGGTGCCTGCTTGTAGATGTTCTTGTTGAACCGGTTGCCGAGTACTACGATGGTCATGTTCTCCTTGATGAGGCGATAGAAAGATGTATTGTTTCCATGCCACCAGCCGTTGTGATAGATAATCTTATTGCCATTGGGGTAGCAGAGCATGCGCCAGCCAAGGCCGTAGTTTTTCACGCCTGGCTTCTCGAACGAGCAGGGGCCGTAGGAAAGTTCTATGGATTCATTGTTGAGGAGCGTTCTGTTGTAAAAAGACTGGTCCCAGCGAAACATATCCTGCACGGTGCTGTAGATCCCCTTGTCGCCGGTGACACCGTCTGCAAACATATCGGGTTCGCGCACCCAATTGTACCGGTAACTGATGGCAGCATTTGCGGGCAGGCCTTTTGCGGGGTCATATACAAAGGTGTTATTCATACCCAATGGCGCAAACATGTATTTGTGCATGAAATCAGCATAACTAATGCCGGAGGCAATCTCTATCACCTTGGCAAGCAATACGAAGTTGGTGTTGCAATACTTGAACCGCGTATTGGGGCGAAACTCGATACGTGGTTTATGTTTTACCATTAGTTCTATCACCTTGTCGTTGGTGATGGGGGTGCGTGCATCTTTGTGGTACACTGGTACCCACTTGGTATAGTCGGGCAGGCCGGAGCGGTGGCTGAGCAGCATTTTGATAGAAATGTTAGGATAGGGGAAGTCTTTGATGTAATGCTGCACGGGGTAATCTATATTTATCTGCTTGTGCTCATTAAGGTAGAGTATGGCTGCGCCTGTAAATGTCTTGGAAATAGATGCCAACTGGCTGGAGGAGCTATAGTCGAGCGGTATTTTGCGCTCGCGGTTGCTGTAGCCGAAATAGCGCTCATAAACCACCCTGCCCCGATAGCCTATAAGCACAGCGCCGTTGAACCCAGCCTTTACCTGTCCGCGATAGTAGTGATCGAGCTGCTCAATGATGTCAGATCCACGCTCGCTGAGTGTATCGTAAATGAGTGTGGTGTTGCCGGGTTTTAAAGGGGCTTCGTGAAAGCCACCATTAGTGTGAGCAGCTGCGGGCTGTGAAGGTGAGTGGCATGCAATAAGCAAAAGCGATAAAAAGAATATTCCCATGTGCGAAGGTGTCAATCTCATATTAATTTTACGGAGTTGGCAATTTACAGTTAGTAATTTAAGTTAAAAGTTAAAAAATGAGACTTCTACCTCTTTTTTCTGGGGATATTTATCAGTTACGGTGCTGTTATTGTCAGGAGTCTATTTCTGTTTTGGCAAATTTAATCATATCGTCTATGAAATCATAATAACACTGGTTGAGCTGATAATAGTTGGTTACAAAAATCTCATAGGCTTTGTTTATAGGGGGTATATATTTGGCACGATTAGCCAGCCCATGCAGCGATTTTTCTATGCCTTTCATATTCCTGTAATTGAAGAGCCAGTTGTGTTGCACCATGTGCGGGTAATAGGCGGCAAAGCCAACGGGGAAATACTGTTGGTGTAGTGACAGGCTGTTATAAACGGATTGGGTAAACTGCAAAAGGTCTTCCTGTGAAGGAAAATGTTTGGGGTCATTTGCCAGAAAGTGATCGAAGAGGGTATCCATAATGGCTCCTGAGTAGCGCCCGTAGTCGCTACGAAAAAGTAAGCCAGCCCTAAGAGAGGCAGGGTGACTGTCGGTCATCTGGTCTATTTTTCGGTGTAGCTCTATACCTTTTTTTATTACCGGTGGCAGCAGGTCCAGCGCCAGTTTACCCTTTACATGGTCGCCTATCATATTTCCGGTAATCAGCTCGCTGTCGCCAAATGAAAGGAAGGCATGCCCAAGATAATTCATGAGGCGAAATTACGGGATAGTGTCGATAGTTGGGCTAGACACCGTGGCTTTACTCCCGACTCTTAAATGTGAAGAGCTGCGAACGCCCAATGGGATGTGATATAGAAGATATTGTCAATTCATCTGCTGTGATTTTCCAAATTACAGAACATTTTGTACAATGGATCCGGAATCCTGAATTTATAGCTTATCGTATCCTGTATGTGTTTTATATCTTTCTTCTTTTTAGTTCCTGATTGGTGAGGAGCAGTTCACGGCCTGTTTGTCCGGCTACAGAGGTGTTTTCCTGTGCACGGCGCATGAGGTAGGGTATTACGTCTTTTACCGGGCCATAAGGCAGGTACTTGGCTACGTGATACTGACTGTGTGCGAGGTTGAAGGAGATATTGTCGCTCATGCCGAATAGCTGTGAGAAGTATACCTTGTCGGTATTTGCAGGAATGCTGTGGCTATCCATATACTGCACTGCCTTCATACAGCTGGCCTCATTGTGCGTGCCTATAAACAAGGCCAAGTGTGGCAGATGCTCCAGGCAAAAAAGTACGGCAGCATCATAATCGCGGTCGGTACTTTGTTTGTCGGGCTGTATGGGAGATGGGTAACCTTTTTCTGCTGCACGGTTGCGCTCTTTTTCCATGTAGGCGCCACGTACCAGTTTTGCTCCCAGCAGGTAGCCTTTTTGCTGCGCCAGAGTGAGAGATTCTTTGAGAAAAGCGAGGCGGTCGTGCCTGTAATACTGAAAGGTATTGAAGACGACAACCCGTGTCTTGTTATACTTTTCCATCATTGCATTGGTGAGGTCGTCTACGGGTTGCTGTATCCAGCTTTCCTCAGCATCTACCAGTACCATTATTTTGTTATCTGCTGCTGCGCTGCATATCTTGTCTATACGGTTGTATACTCTTTCCCATGCTGCTTTCTCATCGTTGCTTAGTGTTGAGCCGGCATGTATTTTTTCGAGCAGTGCGAAATAGGCAAATCCGGTAATCTTGATGCTGATAAACGGGATGTTTTTGTTTGCCGCAGCATACCTGATTGCTTTGATAAATTCAGGAACTGCCTTGTCGAAATCTTCTTCAGCTTCCTTGCCTTCTACACCATAGTCGAGAATGGTGCTTACGCCATACTTCGCGAGCATAGCAGCGGTTTGTCCTGCTTCTTCCATAGTCTCGCCGCCGCAAAACTGGCTAAAGATGGTAGATTTTATAAGTCCCTTTACCGGTAGATTCCAGGAGATAGCAAACTGCATGAGTTTAGTGCCTACGGCAGTAAGCGCAGGAGAGCCCATAGATGCAAACAGAAAGCGGGCTCGCTTTAGCTCATTATTGTTGCGGTATTTGAAAGCCACTTCTGTATTGCTGAATTCTGGAAGCATTTTTTCTATTGGGATTTGTAATTGGGTATTTGTGATTTGTCCCGATAGCTATCGGGATGGAATTTGTGTTAGCTGATTCCGTTGGTGGTTACTTCTCTGTTTATTTTTTTGACGAGGCCTTGCAGCACACTCCCAGGGCCAACTTCGGTAAAGTGGGTGGCACCGTCTGCTGTCATTTGCTGCACGGTTTGTGTCCAGCGAACGGGAGCGGTAAGTTGGTTTATGAGGTTCTGCTGAATGAGTGCAGGGTCGGTATAGGGTTTTGCATCCACGTTTTGGTATACGGGGCATGTAGGTGTTGCGAATGTAGTGGCAGCAATAGCCTCCATCAGTTCCTGCCGTGCGGGCTCCATGAGCGGAGAGTGAAATGCACCTCCTACAGGGAGTATCAGTGCTCGCTTGGCGCCGGCAGCTTTTAGCTGTTCGCAGGCAATAGTAACACCGGCTATGCTGCCGCTGATAACGAGCTGACCCGGGCAATTGTAGTTTGCTGCAACAACGACTTCATTTGTGATAGCGGCGCATATTTCTTCTACCCGGCTATCTTCCATGCCCAGCACAGCGGCCATAGTAGAGGGGTTGATTTCGCAGGCACGTTGCATAGCTGCAGCCCGCTTGGCTACCAGGCGCAGTCCGTCTTCGAATGACAATGTTTTATTGGCAATGAGTGCAGAGAACTCGCCCAGCGAATGCCCTGCAACCATATTGGGTGTAAGCTCCGGAGTGGTAAGGAACAGTATAACAGAGTGAAGGAATATAGCGGGTTGTGTAACGTTGGTCTGCTTGAGGTCGGTATCTGTGCCGCCAAACATCACGTCTGTAATGCGGAATCCAAGTATATCATTGGCTTGTTCAAAGAGGTCTCTGGCGGCAACGTTTTGTTCGTAAATGTCTTTGCCCATACCCGGGAACTGCGCTCCCTGTCCGGGAAAAATATATGCATGGCTCATCTTGTAAAATTATGTTATTGCAAACGGATTTTGAAGAGTTGTTATATGAGTTGATTGCGAGTGCAAAACTAAACCGAAAAGCAGCAATCAACAAATAATAATGCGTGCCGGATACTGGGAAATAAGAAATGCCTACATTTGAAGAGCGGACTATTCCCCTCGCTTTTTCAAGTAGCTGAATGAATTTACCATTTTTTATAGCACGCCGTTACCTGATAAAGCAGAGAGGAACTTTTTCTTCTTTTATTATAAAGCTGTCTATAGTGGCCACAGCGCTTAGTGTGGCGGTGATGATAATGGCGCTGGCAGTAGTGACGGGCTTCAAACATGCCATAACGGAAAAGCTATATAGCTTTATGGGGCATGTGCAGGTGCGGACCTACAACGAAACAGGCTCTGTAAATGCTGGATTTTTGCAACCCATATATGCTGACCCTGAGCTACAGCGCAAAATGAGTGCACTGCCACATGTGTCTGCTGTGTCGCCATTTGCAGTAAGGCCGGTGATAGTGCAGGTAAACGGATTGCTGGAAGGGTTGCAATTAAAAGGTGTAAACAGTAAATATCATTTTTTGAAGGGTATCACCACTTCCGGTGAAACCATAAATTATAGTGATACATTTTACTCAAAAGACATATTGTTATCTAAAACAACTGCCGACCGGCTAGATGTGAAGGCAGGAGATAGTGTACAAATCAATTTTATTGATGATGGTACACCTCGCATAAGGCGGGTTCGAGTGAGTGGTATGTACCATAGTGGTATGGAAGATATGGATAAATATTATGCGGTTTGTGACATCAGATTGCTGCAACGTATAAATAACTGGACTGCAGACAGTATCAACGGTTATCAGCTGGATCTGGATGATGCCGAGGCTGCAGATACTACAGCCGCATACATACATTACAACCTTATAGCTGCGCCCATGGCCGTTTATACAACTACTGAGACCTACACATTTATAGTAGACTGGCTGAACATGCAAGGGGTAAACAGTGCTATACTGATAGCGATAATGGCAATTGTAGCCATCATAAATATGGGTGCCGCACTGCTGATTCTAATAGTAGACCGTGCAGTGATGATAGGGCTGCTGAAGGCCCTTGGGATGAGTTATACAACTACCCGAAACATTTTCCTGAGCATAGCTGCTCTGATAGGAGGTGTGGGGATATTGCTGGGGAATCTTCTGGCTTTGGGGCTTTGTTATATTCAGCTGCACTATGGTATCATGAAGTTGCCGGAGGACTCTTACTATATGCGGCAGGTGCCGGTGAAAGTGATACTATGGCAGGTAGTGGTAGTGGACGCGGTGACACTGGTGCTGTGTATATTGTGTATGTGGCTGCCTACCTTGTACATCAGGCGGGTGCAGCCTGCTAAAGTGTTGCAGTTCAAATAGAAATAATGTGCACAGGTATTTGTGTTTACGGTAATTTGTGTTTTTTTTGTACCCTGTTTCTCTTAGTACTTTATATATATCGCCCATAGTAGTATAACAGGATTTTTTTCAAAAAAAAGTGACCCAAACAGCAATGAGTAATAAAAATATATACAAAAAATTGTGTGCCCAGACAAAGGGTATACCCGTTTTTTCGCAACCATGGTGGTTGGATACCGTGTGTAAGGAGTGGGATGTAGCCATTTCTAAAAAAGGAGAACATATATCCGGGGCGTGGCCATACCCGGTAGAGAAGAAAGTAGGGGTGACGCTGGTGCGTACTCCCATGCTTACACCTTATCTTGGGCCACAGGTGTTCTATCCGCATGATCTGAAAGAGAGCAATAATGATGGCTATGAGCATGAAGCTATATCTGATCTGATAAAACAAATACCTAATGCGCCTGTTTGGCATCTTTCTATACAGCCCGGTGTAAAACAGGCAGGCATTTTCAAGCAGCACAAACTATATTCACAGGTCCAGCAGACTTTTCTGCTGGAGCTGAAGGAAGACGAAGAAACACTGCTTACCAATATGAAGGATGCTGTGCGCCGCAATATACGTATAGCAGAAAGCGAGGTAACAGTAACCAACTCGCCGGAGCATCTGAAAGACTTGTATAAGTTTCAGAAAAGTACACTTGCCAAGAAGGGTAAATCATTTAACTATTCGCTGAAAGACCTGCAGAAGATAATGGATGCCGGTCTTGCCAACAAAGCAACAGCACTGTGGGTAGCCAAGACTCCTGATAAGAAGATACAGGCAATAGTATGGGCAATGTGGGACGATACTACCAGTTACTACTTTATGGGCGGTCAGAACCCCGAAACCAACAGTTACCGGGCAATGACACTGCTACTGTGGCACACGATGAAGCTGGCTAAAAACCGTGGTAACAGTGTTTATGATCTGGAGGGAAGTATGGATGAGGGGGTGGAAAAATTCTTCCGAAACTTTGGGGGGGACAGGGCTTTGTATATTATACTGATGAAAAACAAGTCGCTACTCTGGAAGCTGAAACAAGTGATTTTTAAGTGATTTTTAATGTGTATTGATAAGTTGTAGTCTCGTGATTTTTACTACCGGCGCACTGTTGCATATGATGAATGGTGTTAAAATTTCATTTGTTTGAAGATTTGTTGAAATAATCATAACTTTATCTTTATTTTCTAATAAACATTGTTATTAATCGAATTTATGGTCGGTTGATGCTGCTATGCAAATAGGTAGAATAGAATAATTTTTTTAATCCAGCATTCAAAAGGTTTTTTATAAAATATAAGCATGAGAAAATTATTGTGTATCCTATCATTGTTATGCATAAGCATAGCAAGCTATTCGCAGACAGCTGCATCTTATGGCTTTAGCTCATTGTCTGCTCCCTTTGTGAGTATAGCCGGAACCGGAACAGCTGTTCCGTCGCTTACTGATGATGATTTTACCGAAATAGGTATACCCATTGGTTTTACATTTAACTACTGTGGAGCGAGCTATACAGACTTATCGGCATGTACGAATGGCTGGGTATCATTGACAAACTCACCATCTATTACTTTCAATAATATTGAAACTGATATTGACGGAGCTGGCTGGCTGATGCCATTTTGGGATGATAATGAGGGGATATTTTCCTCATTCGGAACAGCATTTCATGAAACTACAGGGGTAGCACCCTTTCGCGTATTTACATTTGAATGGAATACATACAGTTCGATTTCTGGTTTTGGAGATATTACCTTTCAGGTAAAGCTCTATGAGTCAACCAATGTAATTGATTTTCATTATGGACTTTCCTCTATGATATTTACTGATGCAACTATAGGTATTTCGAATGATAATATTTCTGATTGGCAGACGCTATCTGATGAAAGTGCTGCAGCTATACCACTACCGTCACCGATATTTAATACTTTGATTTTCGGAGCTCCTGCTGATGGCCAGATATTCCGTTGGACACCTTCTTGTACATTACCTGCTCCAATAGTCGGAACATTGACAACCTGTACGGGTGCAACTATAACGTTGACCCATGACACTACGGGAGGAGTATGGAGCAGCAGCGACCCTGTAGTGGCTACTATAGTTGCAACAACCGGAGTTGTTACCGGTATATCTGCCGGAACATCTGAGATAACATATACAGCAGCATCTGGCTGTTTTGCAACAGCAATAGTTACCGTTACTGCACCAACACCGATAACCGGAACAATGAGTGTATGTGAAGGATCTACCACTACTCTTGCCAATGCGACGCCAGGTGGAACCTGGAGCAGCGGATCGCCTCTGATAGCTGATGTAGATCCAACAGGATTGGTAGTCGGATTAATAGCCGGAACCGCAGTGATCAGTTATACATTGCCTTCTGGATGCGTAGCCACAACAGTAGTCACGGTGAATACTGCACCGGGAGGTATTTCCGGAACCTTCGCTATTTGCCTTGGAGGTAGTACTACCCTGACGAACAGTGTAACAGGTGGAACCTGGAGCAGTGGATTTCCGGGTGTAGCTTCTATAGGTGTTTTTTCCGGGGTTGTAAGCGGAGTATCGAGCGGAACTACCCTGATTACGTATACCATGCCGGGAGGTTGTTTTCGTCTGGCAGCGTTCACCGTAAATCCTTTACCTGCACCTATCACCGGAGGCTCTTCAATATGTGTTGCTGGTACCCTGGGTCTCAGCAGTACTACGTTTGGGGGCACATGGAGTAGCAGCACTCCAGCAGTAGCCACAGTAGCGGGCACCGGTAGCGGAACAGCGGATGTAACCGGTGTAAGCGGAGGAACTACCACAATTACTTATACACTTGCGACAGGTTGTTTTGCAACTACAGTTGTAACGGTAACAACAGTAGTGGCACCAATTACCGGACCAGCTGCTGTATGCAGGCTAAGCTTTGCAGGATACACCAATGCAACACCAGGGGGTACATGGAGCAGCAGCACGCCTGCAGTGGGGACAATAAATACAATAACCGGTCTTTTGTATGCAAATTCTGCAGGGACTACTACAATCAGTTATACAGTTGGTTCCGGCTGTTTTGCGACTACTATCGTGACTGTAAATCCACTTGAGCCAATTACCGGTATCAATAACATTTGTGTAGGCGGCTCCACCACTTTATCAAACACAGTGCCGGGTGGCACATGGTCTAGCAGCACACCGGCTATTGCCATTGTTGATGCAGCTACAGGTGTTGTTACCGGAGTTGCAGCAGGAGTTGTGGCTATTCAGTATTTGAATCCTTCGGGATGTAATGCAATTATAGCTTTTACAGTGAATCCGTTGCCTGCGGCAATTTCCGGCGATCTGCATATTTGTGTAGGTAATACTTCGGCTTTAGCCAGTGCGCCAGCCGGTGGGGCATGGTCGCATACTCCGCTAGGAGCAGTTTCTATAAATGCAGTAACCGGTGTAATGACCGGATTGTCTGTGGGTACCAGTGAGGTAACTTATACTCTTCCTACAACGGGATGTAGTATATCAGCGACTGCTACTGTTGACGCGGCGCCTGCTGCTATAACAGGTATAACAGTACTCTGTCCGAATACGACTGCAATCTTAAGTCAGGCTACACCCGGTGGCACATGGAGCAGTAGCAATGTGGGAGTAGCAACGGTAGGTGCATCCACAGGGGTTGTTACCGGAGTGAATCTGACAGGTGGTACTGCTACCATTACTTATACATTACCTACCTCGGGCTGTATAGCAACCACAGTAGTAACAGTGCTAGCTGCACCTCTTCCAATTACAGGAAATTTGTCTGTGTGTCTGGGAGCAACATCTACCCTTTCTACTCTCTCAGCAGGTGCTACATGGAGTAGTGGAAATGTGGCAGTAGCAACGATAGGTGCTGCTACAGGAATAGTTACCGGTGTTTCTCTTGGAACAAGCACAATAATTTGTCATGGTACGAACGGCTGCACCCGGTCGGTGATCGTAACAGTTAATCCAAACCCTGCTGCTCTTACAGGTACTGCAGTAGTATGTGTAGGTGCTACTACTACATTGAGCAGCACTACCGGTGGTGGTGCATGGACCAGCAGTGCCGGTGGCATAGCTTCAGTAGCCGGTGGTGTGGTTACCGGTGTATCTGCCAACACTGCTACCATATCTTACACTTTGCCTACTGGTTGTTTTGCCACAAGGGTAGTAACAGTTAATCCTATACCGGGTGTAATAACAGGGCCAGGTAGTGTATGCGTGGGGCAAACGATAACGCAAGGCAGCTCTGCAGGCGGCACATGGAGCAGCAGCAACACGACTGTAGCAACGGTAGATGCAGCAACAGGAATTGTAACCGGGTTAGTGGCAGGTACTGCCAATATATCTTATACAATCGCTAACGGATGTTTCCGGGTGCGCGCAGTGACGGTGAATCCATTGCCCGCAGCAATTACTGGACCAACAAATGTATGTCCGGGCAGCACAATTACATTAACGAGTGCAACACCACTGGGCGCGTGGAGCAGCAGTAATACTGCAGTTGCAACAGTAGGTACCGGAACAGGCATTGTAGCCGGACTGTCGGGAGGCACTACCACTATAACCTATACTTTAGGTACCGGGTGTATAACCACGACTGTGGTGACGGTAATAGCGGCACCGATAGCAGCGATCACACCTATAGGTGATACGGTGTTATGCCCGGGTGATTTTGTAACACTTACCTCCAGTGCATCGGTAGGTGCTACCTATATTTGGTATAACGGGGGAGTGCCCATATCGGGAGCTACGACACCAACCTATATAGCCAGCATAACTGGAAGCTATCAGGTAAGGGTGAGTGTAGCTGTAGGTTGCACTACGCTTTCTGCTCCTGTATCAGTAGCAGTTGTTCCTGCAATAGCAACAATCACATTGCCCGGCGGCTCTGCTACTACCTGTGCAGGGACACCTGTAGCACTCAATGCCAATACAGGAACAGGTCTTACCTATCAATGGGAGCTTGCTGGCACTGCAATAGCAGGTGCTACTACCAGTGTATTTAATGCAACAGCAAGTGGCAGCTACACCGTAAGGGTTATAAATAGTGCAGGCTGCTGGGCGGTATCAGCGCCGGAAGTAATAACAGTGAATCCTGCCCCGCTTAATGTGGTTACTGCATCAGGACCAATCACATTCTGTGATGGTGGCAATGTGACCCTTACCGCATCTACCGGAACCGGTTATACTTACCAATGGTTTAATACTGCAGGTGCTATAACGGGTGCTACCAGCGCTGCATTTACAGCTACAACTGCCGAAAGCTACTTTGCTGAAGTAACGAACACTTTTGGCTGCACTACTACTACATTGACTACCATAGTAAATGTAAATCCGCTACCTGATGTAACTGTAACAACAGGAGGACCTCTGCTGTTCTGTGCAGGTGGCAGCGTGTTGCTGACATCTGTGCCGGGCTTTGCTTACCAGTGGTATAGAGGTTCTGTAGCTATCCCAGGTGCCAACAGTCTGGGCTATGTAGCCAATATGAGCGGTGGCTATAGGGTACGGGTTACAGACTTGCTGACGGGATGTACGGACATGACTCATGCAGATACTGTAGTGACTGTAGTGGCAGCACCAACGGTGCTTACACTTACACCAGCTAAATTCTGCTGGGGTGGCAGTTCGTTACTATCTACCAGTGCCTCTACGCTTGGCAGTGCTATCACTTACCAATGGTTCTTTAATAGTGCAGCCATCGTAGGTGCTACATCTCCCACATACAGTGCTACTGCAGCAGGTCTTTATTCCTGCCAGATATCAGTACCATCAAGCTGCACTATTGCTACTTCAACAGTATCTGTAAACGAAATGCCGCTGCCCAATCCGCCAATAACAATATCCGGTGCGAGCATGAGGACAGCTAATATGTATGTAAGCTATCAGTGGTACAAAAATCTGACTCCTATAGCAGGAGCAACTGCGTACAGCACGCCTATAACCGGCAACGGCAACTACAAGGTAGCCGTAACAGACACCAATGGTTGCCAATCAGTATCGGCGGTATATGTGCTTACAGACTGGAAGGGTGGTGGCGCTACCGGAGTAGCTGAGGTAAGCAATACAGCAATCAGTATTTTCCCTAACCCGGCAAATAAGTCGGTGCATATAACCGGTATGCCGCACATGCGGGCTGTGATTGCAGGTGTAGATGGCAGAGCATTGATAGACCAGAAGGATGCAACTGATATAAACATCAGCAGTCTTGCTGATGGTATGTACATCATCACAGTTTATGATAGCGAAAACCAGCTGCTGAAAACACAAAAACTAATCAAAGTATCGGAATAGAGAAAGAGCGTATAAAATGAAAACGGCTGCTTCAGATGAGGCAGCCGTTTTTGTTGTTTTAGGTGTGGCACACTTTGGGGGTGTGCCACACCTCGGATGGGTATAGTAATGGATTTTACTGCGGAATTTTCA
>JAIOYR010000080.1 GCA_021740995.1 Taibaiella sp. | reverse complement strand
AGGAAAAAAGCAGCCTAAAGGTCGGTTTATCTAACTTACATGCATTGGTAGACTCCACGGAAGCTAATAGAACCTTTCCCAAAAAGATCCACACAAAAAAAGGGGCTGTCTCAAAATCTTACTTTTGAGACAGCCCCTTCAGCGGGAAGTAAGGTATTTCATATAGTATTGAAAAGATAGGTAGTAAGCACAATCAAACATAAACGCCGTCTTTGCAAATGCAGAGACGGCGTTTCTTATTATACAGATTTGTTACTTTGAATTAGAGATTTATTTCTTTCAAGGGGTCCCAAAATAATCTCTCAAAATCTTCAACTATATCGTTCCTAATTGTAATTCCTTCTTTTTCCAGCAATTGTTGCATTTTTTCAGGTGGGCTGAAATGGTGCTTACCTGTAAGCATGCCATTGCGGTTTACAACTCGGTGTGCCGGTACTTTCGGTTTTATGTTGTGACACAGGTTCATTGCATAACCTACTACTCTTGCCCCGGATGCGGATCCTATAGCAGCAGCTACAGCGCCATAGCTCGTCACCCGCCCTTTGGGCACGCAGCGCACTATGTCGTATATAGCAGTGTAGATACTATCTTTATCCGGTGCTGTTTTTGGTGCCATTTGAACGTTTTTGCAGTAATTGGGTTCGTTTTGGTTCGGGAACCTGTTGGTAGTTATAAGGGCAATTGAGGCAGCCATTACCACAGCAGTAGCCTCGTTCGCTAAGGTAGTGTGCTGTGAAAACCAGCAAGCCATCTGTTGTGATGTAATAGTCTTGTCCTTCCTGCACTTATGGTGATTTGCTGATTGAAAAAAGAGTTAAGCAATATTTTCGTCAGTCAGGCTCGAAATCTCTTCTACAGTTGTTTCCTTGTTAAATCTGCCAGTTAGTTTTACGCCTGATGAGGGTAAGGAGAAAGAGAGAAAGTAGATAGTTCTACCGTCAGCAAGGTGCATTTTCTCATAGAATGTCTGAATAGCCAATGGGCCGGTTGCTTTTCCTTTACCATAAACATCTGCTATGTTTTCGTGGAGTGGGCAGCCCTGTTCTGCAATTGTTTCCAAAGTGAAATCGTAGAGCTCTTTGGAATCTGTTTTCAGGTTTATACGTGCTCCTGGTTTTAGCAGCTGTTCATACAGGTACAGGTATCGGGCATGTGTGAGTCTGTTTGATTCTTTTTTAAGAAACGGGTCGGGGAATATTATCCATATTTCTGCCACTTCACCGGCAGCAAAGTATTCTGTAATGTTGCCAATATGAATACGCAGAAAGGACACATTATTCAGTTCTTCCTGTAGTGCAATTTTAGCGCCGGTATATATGCGGTTGCCTTTTATGTCTACACCTATAAAGTTTCTGTCTTCATGTTCTCTACCCAGATTTACGCTATACTCACCTTTACCACAGGCCAGTTCAAGCGTTATTGGATTTTCATTTCCGAAAAATGTATTCCAGTTGCCCTTCATGTTTTCAGGGTATTGCAGTACATTTTTGTAAGTTTCTATTGCCTGAAATTTGATTAGTTTTTTATGTCCCATTCTGTGATAAAGGTATGATAACCATTAAGTGTTCCTGCCTTAAGGCGGGATAAGAGTAAAGTGCTTTGTTGTTTTTACTATACTGTAATTCCCATTAGTGTTTCATAAAGCCTGTAGCAATCCTCGTAGGTGTTATAAAGCGGCACAGGTGCTATTCTTATCACATTAGGTTCGCGCCAGTCGGCTACTATACCATTGTTTGCAAGCGTTTCGAATACTTCTTTCCCATTGGCTGCAAAAAGCATAGACAACTGGCAGCCACGTCGTTCCGGATTGGAGGGTGTTATTATTTCAAAAGACAAGTGGGTTATCTGGCGGAGCAGATATTCCATATAACCTGTCAGGGAAATGCTTTTTTTGCGCAGCTCATCAATTCCTGCTTTCTCAAACAGATCGAGGGAAGCGTTGTGCGCCACCATATTGAAAACAGGTGCATTACTCATTTGCCAGCTTGCTGCACCTTGTTGCGGAATAAAGCCTTTACGCATCTTGAATCTGGTACTTTCTTCATTGCCCCACCAGCCAGCCAGCCGTATAGTAGAAGGGTCGTCGCTATGACGTTCGTGAACAAAGGCTCCACCTACACCTCCGGGGCCCGAGTTTAGATATTTATAAGAACACCAACATGCGAAATCCACATTCCACTCATGCAACTTCATGGGCACATTTCCTATGGCATGTGCCAGATCATAACCGCAATATGCTCCTGCGGCATGTGCTGCTTTTGTTATATTTTCCAGATCAAAGTATTGACCAGTATAGTAATTAACGCCACCTATAATCACCAGTGCCAGACTGTCGCCAGCCTCTGCAATTCCGTTTATTATGTCTGTGTCTTCTATGGTGCTTACACCTTCGCGGGGGGTGATTTCTATAATTGCATCATTGGGGTCATACCCATGGTAACGTACCTGTGATTCTACAGCATATTGGTCGGAAGGGAAAGCGCCGGCCTCCATGAGTATTTTGTATCTTTTGCCTTGAGGTCTGTAGAAAGACATCATGAGCAAGTGTAGATTCACTGTAAGGGCATTCATTGCCACTACCTCGTCTTTGTGAGCACCAACAAGTTTCGATAATCGTTCATTGAAAAAATGATGATACGAAAACCATGGATAGCTCGCCCTGAAATGTCCTTCAACACCATACCTGGCCCAGTCGCGGAGCTCTTTGTTCATTAGGTACTCTACGCTCTTTGGTTGCAACCCCAGAGAGTTGCCGCAGAAGTACCTTACATCTTCGCCCTGATGCTGGGGGAACAGGAATCGCTCCCTGAATGGGAAAAGCGTGTCCACCTGATCGCGTAATTGGGCATATTCAAGAGTCGACTCATAAACTTCAGGCATAATACTTGATTTAATAACGTACAAAAGTAGCTTCCGAATACTAATTATTACCAATTTTGTTCAAAGTAGCAATTGGAATTGTAATTTCGTTAACTATTCACTAAAAATAGCAACAACATGATGAAGAATACGCGTATTATTCTGCTTTTTTTATTTGTTTCTTTATTTACTGCTCAGTTAGCATTAGGCCAATATAATTCTATCCGCCCGTTTGCATTGGGGCTGAGGGGCTGCCCTGATGGTGGTGGTGCAAATGCCCGTTTCTTTTTTAATGATTTACTGTCAGCGGAGGCTCAGTTTAATGTTTCTGGAGGTACGCAGGGTGGTGCCGGCAAAGCCATGATGGGTGGCGGTTTACTGATGCTGAATGCAATGCTATATGGTCCTGAGTTTCGTCTTTTTGTAGGTGGTGGTGCTCACTATGGTTCCTGGGAACGATATAGAGACATCAGTAAAGCGACTTCAGTGTTTGGATTTGATGCTATTATTGGATTGGAGTATACCTTCAATGTGCCAATAAGTGTATCGCTTGATTACAAACCCGCATTCAATTATATTTCCGGTGTTACTTATATGCCCAATAATGTTTTTGGTCTTGGTATTCGGTACTATTTTGGCGCATGGGAAAATCATATTGATACGAAGGCAGACAGCAGGGAGTAAAACCTGAACCAAAGCAAAGTATTTATGTGTGCTAATCCTTCGTCATGTCAGTGAGGCATCTCTTAATTCATATACTCAAATGAATTATTGTATTATCTGATTATTTTTTTTAAATTTAAACCCTTATTTAAAAAAAATATGATAAAAAGATACTTGCTTTTACTTTTGACGCATCTTGTTCTAGGTACTGTTTTTGCTCAGATACAACCTTGTGGTACTGACGAAATGCGTAAGCAACTTATAGCAGAACATCCTGAGATATTGCAGGTAGAGGCTGATTTTGAAAAGCAGATAGAAGCCGGTATGAGGCGCATAGACTTTGGCCGGGCCGCAAAAACAACCGCTATTGATCAGACCAACAACGAAAGTTTCTGGTACGACATACCCATAGTCATACATATTGTACACGACTACAATGTCTATAACACTTCCACATTCACCGGCGATTTTATTCCTGATGATTTCATATTCAATGCAGTAAAAGAATGGAATATGGTTTTTGCTATGCAAAATGGAGATACTGCCGATGTGATTGCGCCATTTAAAAAATGGATAGGCAATCCAAGGATCAGGCTACACCTGGCTACCAGAGACCCCTTGGGCAATCCGACAAAAGGTATAACACGAAGACGTTCTTATCTTACTTATTCCGCTGGTCAGTTGGCCAAATTTGATGGCTGGCCGCCTACGTCTTACATTAATATTTGGTTTATCAACAGGATGTCTCCAGGTAGCAATGCGGCTGCTTATGCGCATTATCCCTCGTCTGTAGGTTCTATACCGTTTTATGATGGGATAATATCTCTGGCAGAGTATATGAACAAAGGTTCGAAAACTATTCCGCATGAGTTGGGGCATGTGCTCAACCTGAGCCACTTATGGGGAGACAATAATCAGCCCACTGTAGCTTGTGGTGATGATAATGTAGATGACACGCCGCCAACAAAGGGCCATGCTACTACCGGATGCACTGCCGCCAGCATCTTTGATACTACCTGTAGCCGCAACTACTTCAAGATATATACTGATGATCTGGGGAATATAGAATTAGTTAATTATCCTGACACCAATAATTCTCAGAATATAATGGATTATACCTATTGTGATAAAATGTTTACCAAGGGCCAGGCAAGAAGAATGCACATAACGCTGAATAGTAATATTGCCGGAAGAAACAATCTTTGGGATACTATGAATCTGGTGGCTACCGGTGCTATTGTTCCATTCCCCGATTTGAAACCCATACCTGATTTTACAGTGACCCATATCACTGGAGCAGGTAACTACCTTGCGAAAAATGCAAATTTTACATTTCCAGGCAGGGATGTGAAGTTTACGAACTATACTACTAATGACACCCTTACCGCACTTTCATGGACATTTTCAAATGGTGCAGCAATTCCGGTATCAACATCTGTGACAAATTTCAACAACTCTTTTGCTGAGCCGGGGTGGGTAACACTTACTATGAAGGCAACCGGTAACAACACCGGAGACAGTTCTATTACCTGGGACAGAGCTTTGTTTGTGGCCGATAAAACAGGCAGAAATATGGCTGACGGCTATTTCCAGGAATTCAATAGTGGTGGAGACCGTGAAAAGTGGCCATTGTTTAATTACTACAACAATGAGTTTTTCTGGCAGCCTGCTTCTGTAGGTATGTATGATGGTAATAGTATTATGTACAAGGGCTTTGATGAGCGGGTCACGGCTACTGCCCATCCTCATACAGGCAGCCCTAAAGGTGATTTTGATGACATGTTCAGCATACCGGTAGACCTTACCGGTTTTGGTAGCACTTGCAATCTCAATTTTCATTATACAGGTGCTTCACGGTCCAGTTTAAGTGGCAGTATCGCTGATTCACTTTATATCGATTATACCATTAACAACGGTACTACATGGGTATCTCTGGCTAAGCTGGGCAAGGGAGCGCTTTTCAATAAGGGTGCTATGAATACAGCCTATACTCCAACCTCGATCACAGATTGGGCTGCCAAAACCATACCATTGCCTGCAGCCGCTATAACAAACTATACTACTTTCCGTTTTCGGTACAAGCCCGGCGTTTCTGCCGCGGGTGTGAGTAGTGGTAATAACTTTTATATGGACCGGATTAATTTTAGTCCATGGGCTGCAGAAGTAAGCACCATCAATATGGATAAAATAAACGTTGCTATAGTGCCAAATCCTACAAAAGGTGATGCGTTTGTGCTGGTAAATGATGTAGCAAATACAAATGTACATGTTACTGTTTCAGACATCACAGGCAAAGTTGTATACACCATAGAAGAGCCGGTAAAGGGCAAGCAAGCCCGAATCAGGATACCATCGGCTACAATAGCTGTACAGGGTATGTATCTGATACAAACACTAACGGGAAATCAGGTGAATACTCAGAAACTGGTGGTGTACTAGGGGATTTGGAATTTGAGAATAAGAATTTGGTATTTGCGATCAGAATTTTAAATTTTGATAATGAAATTTAGAATTTGGAGTTTAAAAATTGGATTTTAAGTTTTGAAATTTTTCAGTCGGGATTTTTCATTTTGTTAAACATAAGGCGTTTATCTTTGTGTAAATGGAACTGATGATGGAGTCAATGAATACAGAATCAATGAACATAGTTTCATTGCGTCAGGCAAATATTTATCAGGGCAACAGTCTTGTATTGAATAATGTAAATCTTGAGGTAGATAAAGGAGAATTTATTTACATGATAGGTAAGACAGGGACCGGGAAATCGAGCCTGCTCAAAACCCTTTATGGCGACTTATACCTAAAAGAAGGAGAGGGTGTTGTTGCCGGATTTGACCTTAAAGAACTTACCTGGCAAAAAATACCATTGCTTCGTCGCAATCTGGGAATAGTGTTTCAGGATTTCAGATTGCTTACGGACAGAGATGTTTATGACAATCTGGAATTTGTGCTGAAAGCAACCGGATGGAAAGATAAGGTAATGATGAAGGAGAAGATAGAAAATGTGCTGGCTAAAGTGGGGCTGAAAAATAAAGGAGGAAAAATGCCCTACGAAATGAGTGGTGGAGAGCAGCAGCGTGTGGATATTGCCCGCGCTTTACTTAACAATCCAAAGCTCATTCTAGCCGATGAACCTACCGGTAATCTTGACCCTGATACTACCGATGAAATTATGCAGTTGCTCTTCAATATCTGCCGCGATTTTCAGACGGCTTTTATCATGGCTACTCATGATTATGGAATTATACAAAAGTATCCGGCACGTGTGGTGCGTATAGAGCACGGTCAGGTAAAAGAAATCAGTGCTGCAGGTGTTTAGAATAAATTGGTGTTCCTCCATACAATGTGTAACAATTACCGATCGGGTTTTATGAACAAGTTGATTGCTGTGTTTATTATTGCAGTTTTAGGTTTTTCCGCCTGTAAGAAAAAGCAGGAGGATATACTTGTTTCTATCTCAAAACAAAAAGAAAAAATAAACAAAGACCTTAAAAAATATACCATCAGAACTGCTGATGATATTGTGTCCAAAGAGAGAGGGATTATTAGTGGCTATTTTAGAGATGAGGAGGTGAAGAAAGTTTATACTCAATATTTTGGTACGGAAAACCGAAGCTTCACGGAATACTATTTTGACGATGGTATGCTCATATATGTATTGAGTCAGGTGTATGTGTACAACAAACCAAATACGTATACTGAAGAAGTTGCAAGAGAAACAGGTGACAGTGTGTGGTACGATGATAAGCTTACCAAAATGGAGATAAACCGATATTTCTTTGACGATAATAAGCTGATAAAATGGACAGGACCATCAAATAATGATGTGCCGGTAAACATTGCTGATTTCACAAAAAAAGAACCAGAAGTAATAGCTCATGCTCTGGTAGCACTAAAACACCTGAAAGAAGAATAAAATACTATTTGGCTTAAAACAAGGTCTCCACCTAAAGTGTTTTTCACAACACTATCTATTGATGTATGTCAATCTCAATTGCCAGATACGTTTACATTTAATTTTTTTATTGCTTTTTATCTATTATTGAATTCAGTTGTTTTTCAGTCACATTATTAAGGATAGCATAATCCCATATTTCTGTAAAAAGGTTCTTGTCCTGCGTCATATTGTACAAGTGATCCACCAACGCGGCCTGTTTCAACTTGCTGAATTCATATATACTTAAATTCAGGTACGCAGTGTTGGTAGACACGCCCAAGTTGCTGAGAAGATAACTTTTTTAGCTTCATCAGGCATTAGTTCGGGCCTTACGTCCGTTGTAGTAGGGTTGTAAGCCAAAAATATTATTATCATATATAAGTTGAATGCTCGCATTTTTCCTGCAGTCTTTTGTGGTTTTATAATAAGCCGCCATAAATATTGTTAAAATTATAAAATATTATCTTTAGTTTCAAATATTATTCTAGGCGTGGGATATTATCTTTACTATGTTGTCTAAAATTGTGCCACATTTGAGAAAGCTGTTAAAATCATTTGCTTCATTTAGTCGCTCAGAGCGTGCCGGTTTGCTTGTGTTCTCAGTAGTATTTATAGTACTGGTATTAATTAAGGCGACCATGAGCATGTGGGTTAGTATTCATCCCTCTATTGAACAAAATAACAGACTCGCCAGTGCATGGCAGGAATTCAATGAGCATCAAAATATAAATGCTAGTAATGGCATAAAAGCTGCTACACCTGATTTTATAAACCTCAACGAGGCTGATTCTGCTACATTAGTATCCCTGAAAGGGATAGGGCCTGTAACGGCACACAATATCATAACGCGGAGAGCTAAGAAAGGGTCTTTCACAGACATTAGTCAACTGAGAGAAGTGGGAGGCTTTTCAGACTCTACATTTGCTGTATTGAAAAGACTGCTAATAATAGAGGCTCGGTCATCAAACCGCTAGTAGTGTAATGTTATCTGTTATTCAATAGATATACCGCATCTGTTAGGGTCATCATTTTTTGCTCGCCTGTTTCAAAATTCTTTACGCTTATCATACCTTTTTGCCGTTCTTCATCGCCGGGTAGCAGCACATAAGCCACGTTTCTTTTATTGGCATATTTCATTTGTTTGTCAAATTTTGCTGCATCGGGATACATTTCGGTGGCAATGCCTACTTCTCTTAATTGCCTGAGAATTGTCAGGGCATATGCTTCGTTCTCACCACCGAAATTTACAATTATTGCTTTGCTGCCAGTTGCCAGTTGTTTTGGGAATGCACCCAACTCTTCAATAACATCGTATATCCTGTCTATTCCAAATGATACTCCCACGCCCGAAAGACCTTTGAGCCCGAATAGTCCGGTGAGGTCGTCATACCTGCCACCGCCGCCGATGCTTCCCATCTTTATTTTCGGATCATTGCATACAACCTCTACAATTACGCCTGTATAATAATTCAGTCCACGCGCAAGACTTATATCGACATCTATGTAGGAGTTGTCATCAATTGTTTCACTTTTCATTGCCTCATAGTACGACAACGCCTGTTCTATTTCTTTCACTCCTTCAATGCCAGCTATTGAGTTTTGCATTACAGTTGTCAGTACCTCTAGTTTGGCATGATTGGTGCCCTCTATGCTAATAATCTCCTTCAGTATATTTATTGCATTATCATCAATACCTCGCTCCAGCAATTCGCTGGCGACGCCAGTCCATCCTATTTTATCCAGTTTGTCGAGTGCAATTGTTATGTCTGTCATTTTTTCCGGCTGACCACATACTTCTGCTATTCCCTGCAACAGTTTTCTGCTATTTATCTTTACAGTCACCGGAACTTTCAGTTGGGTAAAAGCAGATAAATAAATTGACAGCAATTCAGCCTCATTTATCAATGATTTGCTACCAACGACATCTGCATCACATTGCCAGAACTCGCGGTAGCGACCTTTTTGGGGACGATCTGCGCGCCATACCGGCTGCATTTGGTATCTGCGAAAGGGTAATGCAAGGTCATTCTGATGCATCACTACATACCTTGCAAATGGTATGGTAAGATCATATCGTAAAGCACGCTCGGTCACCACAGGTGTTGTATATGGCTTGCTTAGCAGTTTTTCCCACTCAGTATTCAGTTGCGTTTTGTCAGCTTCGTTTTTTTCATGCAGCCCGTTGTTGAGTATTTTGAAGATGAGTCGGTCACCCTCTTCACCATACTTGCCGGTTAGGGTAGTAAGGTTTTCCATTGCGGGTGTTTCCAGAGGTTGAAAACCGTAAAGTTCAAATATTGCACGAAGTGTATCGAAAACATACTGGCGTTTACGCACAACTTCCGGCGAAAAATCACGAGTGCCTTGAGGAATAGATGGTTTGCTCATATTGCTTGTAAATAGAGAATCAAAAATAAGTGGTCGTTTTTAGAAAACAATGCTTCCCTAAAAACGGACTTATCAGCAAATAAGGTCTGTAAGCGAAAATCCCCCGAAACACTTTAGTATTTCGGGGGATTAGCATTTGTGACCGCGTCAGGATTCAAACCTGAAACCTTCTCATCCGTAGTGAGATGCTCTATTCAGTTGAGCTACGCAGCCATCCGTTTTTCGGAGTGCAAAGATACGTAGTCAAGGTTATTTTAGCAAATACTTTTTTTATAAAAAAGAAAAAACACAACTTTGCCTTTTTCAACCCCCGAATAATGCACATCGAAATATGGTCTGTTGGCAAGGAAAATGATTCTTTTATAGATGAAGGAATTCGTCATTATTTTAAGAAAACACAGCCCTGGAACACCATAGAGCTGGTAATACTGCAGCCATCAAAGAAAACTGCTACTACCGACGTGGCAAGAACCAAATTACAGGAAGAAGAAATGATTTTGAAAAAACTTCAACCTAATCATTACCTGATATTACTGGATGAGCGGGGTAAGCAATTTAATTCTATACAATGGAGCCAACAAATGCAGCATTGTATGAATCAGGGTGTGAAAACTTTGGTGCTACTAATAGGTGGTGCGTTTGGGGTGACAGATAATGTGAGAGATAGGGCAAAACAATCCTGGTCGTTATCAGGATTAGTATTTCCACATCAGCTAGTGCGGCTCATAGTGGCGGAGCAAGTATACAGATCTTTCAGCATTCTGAATAACTCGCCCTATCATCATGTTTAATTCGCCGGTTTCTTTTGTCGTTTTTTAAACCTGGTTTTCAGTGCAAATAGACGGCGGATATCTCATGTGTTTCGCAGGATGATATTCCTTAACAAAATATTGTACATTGCAAAATCTTAATTGGTATTATATTTGATAAACAAATTGCATTATGGAAAAAGAAAAAAATAAGATTCTGTTAGTTGAAGATGATACCAACTTTGGGATGGTGCTGAAAAGCTATCTGGAGTTGAATGATTTTGTAGTAGAACTCGCCCGTGATGGTATTCTCGGTTTGGCTGCATTTCGCAGAGAGCGTTTCGATGTGTGCCTGCTGGATGTGATGATGCCAAACATGGATGGCTTTACGCTGGGAGAAGAAATAAGAAATGTTGACCCAGACGTGCCTTTGTTTTTTCTGTCTGCTAAGAGCATGAAGGATGACATACTGACCGGTTACAAGCTTGGTGCGGATGATTATATTACCAAACCATTTGACAGCGAGGTGCTGTTGCATAAAATTAAAGCTATCCTGAAACGTAATCAGGAAATGCACGAAAAGAACCACTCACAAATTGAATTCAACATTGGCAGCTATCATTTCAATAGTAAGTTGCGTATACTGAAGCATGGTGAGGAATCGCACACATTGTCTCCTAAAGAGAATGAGTTGTTGCTGATGTTAGCCGAATACAAGAATGATCTGCTACCACGCGAAACCGCTCTGAAGCGGATATGGGGTAGTGATACTTACTTCAACGGACGCAGTATGGATGTTTACATTGCAAAACTTCGCAAATATCTGAAGGAAGATAGCAGCGTAGAGATTGTGAATATACATGGTAATGGCTTCAGGCTGGTGATACCGGAATAGAGTTATTTAGTCGAAAGATTGATGCAAATAGAAAGAGGATGCTGTTTTCACGGCATCCTCTTTCTATTTTTACAGTGTTCTGTAAACTATCTACTACAATGCCGCTTCGTAACGAGCCGCTACTTCGCTCCAGTTAATTACATTCCAAATTGCATTTAGGTAATCCGGGCGTTTGTTCTGGTATTTTAGGTAGTATGCATGTTCCCACACATCTATACCAAGAATGGGTGTGCCCTTTACTTCTGCAACATCCATGAGCGGATTGTCCTGATTGGGGGTAGAACTTACTACAAGTTTTCCCTCGCTAACCAGTAACCAAGCCCAGCCACTTCCGAAGCGGGTAGTGCCTGCGGTATTCATTTTTTCTTTTAGCGTGTCTAAAGAGCCAAAGGTTTCATTGATAGCATCAGCAAGTTTGCCAAATGGTACTGTGCCGCCTGCTCCGAGTACCGACCAGAAAAGGGAATGGTTGTAATGACCACCGCCATTGTTTCTTACTGCTGCCGGGTATGCAGAGATGCCTGCCATTAGTTCTTCCAGACTTTTGTTTTCGCCATCTGTTCCTGCTAATGCCTTATTTAGATTGTCTACATAAGCCTGATGATGTTTGCCATGATGAATCTGCATGGTCTGACTGTCGATATGTGGTTCTAGAGAATCGAAGCCATAAGGCAGTGCCGGGAGTGTGTGTGCCATGATTTATTTGTTTTTTTTGTTTGTCAAAGTTACGTCAAACGATAATCTTTGAAGCCCCCTTAACAATAAGTATTTCAGATATGGGTATAGTTTTAATGTTGGTAGAAAAAAGGCAATGAATACGAAATTTATTTTTTAAATATACTTTCGGATGCAAGGATACTGCGGCCCACCTTCGAAAAGGTGATAAATCACCTATTTCCATGAAGTTTTGTTAATCCGAAATGGTACTAGAAATAATGAAAAATAATTTTATCTTTATCGTTAAATACTATTTGAAGTGTAATCATTGATATTATCTGGTTTAGATTATTATTAGTCACATCAATTATTAATAAAAATAGAAGAAAACTAAAGTAAAACTGTATTTATGAAAAAAATGTTACCTATTGGATTTCGTAGTCTTGTTTTTGCCTGTATTTTTTTGCTGTTCAGTTTTTCGTCAAAGGCTGATCATATAGTTGGTATGGACCTTGGATATACCTATCTGGGCGGTACGAATTATCGCATTTCGTTAGTGATTTATGGAGATTGCGGTTCCACTACTTTTGGCTCACTATCCACGGCAGCACCACGTATCTGTATTTATAGGCGAGCGGCATCAGTTACCAACCTTACATTGGCTATTGAGGCACCAATACTTGGTACTGAAATTACACCGGTATGTCCTTCGAGTATTGGACTTACTACTTGTACAATACCTGGCTCATCAATAACCGGTATCAAGCGGTTTGTATATTCCGCAGTATATTCAGTTCCCGATACTTCCGGATTATGGCGTTTTGTTTTTAATGGCAGTTTGGGAGGTACATCAGCTGGTCGAGCAACAAACATTACCAACATTAACACTACTGGTTCTATCATCACGCAGTTAACAGCTACATTAGATAACAGGTTTACAAACAATTCAAGTCCTGCGCTCACTGTATCGCCTACTCCATATTTCTGTCAAAATAATACTAACTCCTACAATCCGGGAGCAGTTGACCCAAATGGAGACAGCCTTTCATTTTCTTTGATACCCGGTAGGCTTGGGTCTACGGGTACCAGTTGTATGATCTCAACAGCTTCTGTAACTTACATAGGAAACGCATGGACATCGCCATCAGTACAGCCCGTAACTGCGACCACTCCATTGAGGGTGGCATCAGCCAGCAACTATTCATTTGATGCAACTAATGGTCAGATATCTTTTATACCGAACGTAACTCAGAGGGCACTTGTTGTATACAACATTGCCGAATACAGAGGAGGGGTTTTTGTGGGCAGTAGCCAACGTGAAATGACTTTTTTGGTTCAGGTATGTACCGTTCCACCACCTACTGCACCCATTTCCAGTCCCGTAAATTGTTCGATAACGGACAGTGTGCGCTTACAGGTGTGTTTAGAAACAGGTCCGTTTAGTTTTCATTTATTACCCACCAGTTCAGATCCGACATTGAATATTGAAGTGACTGCAGCAGGTATCCCAGCAGGTGCAACTTTTTCAGTAACCGGTGACAGTACTTCTACTCCGGATGCAACATTCTCCTGGACATCGACCGGGGTTACGCCGGGATTGTACACAATATTTGTTACGTACAAGGATGACCAGTGTCCAATATCGGGTACTAATACAATCGCTTATTCTATTACCATTAATGCGGTAGCAGATGTAACCGGCACGCCTGTGGTTTGTGTGGGTGAAACCACTACATATGCAAACACTACACCCGGTGGCACATGGAGTAGCAGTACCCCGTCTATAGCTGTGGTTGATGCCGTTAGTGGAGTTGTGACAGGAGTGTCTGGCGGTACTGCAACTATAACTTATACGGTAGGTACATGTTTCAAAACGCTTGACGTTACAGTCAATCCATTGCCGGCAACTATTACCGGTTCATTCGGTGTTTGTGTAGGGTTTACCACTTCATTGACCTCTGCTACACCCGGTGGCATCTGGAGTAGTTCTACTCCATCTGTCGGTACAATATCTGGAACGGGTGTTGTAAATGGAATCAGTGCGGGTACAACGACCATCAGTTATACTTTGCCATCAACCGGCTGTGCCATAAGTGCAGTGGTTACTGTAAATGCTCTGCCCGGAGCTATAAGCGGCACACTTACCGTGTGTCAGGCAGCTACAACGACACTTTCTAATGCTACACCGGGTGGCACCTGGAGCAGCAGCACACCTTCGGTAGCGGCGGTGGGTACCCCGACATCGGGAGTGATAACGGGAGTAACCGCAGGAACTGCTACAATAACGTATACGTTAGGCACCGGCTGTATAACTACGGCTGTCGTAACAGTAAATCCGTTGCCCGGATTTATTAATCCTATCACACCTACAATTTTGTGCATCGGCAATACCGCAACCTTTACCAATGGAACGGCGGGTGGTGCATGGAGCAGCAGTAATGCACCAGTAGCCACTGTAAGTGTCGGTGGGCTGGTAACAGGAGTTGGTGCCGGTACTGCAGCCATATCTTATACTTTGCCAACAGGTTGTGCACAGACGAAAATAGTAACTGTAAATACTACTCCTGCAGCAATAGTGCCAGCAAGTGTAGCCGTATGCACAGGCAGCAATGTAACACTGAGCAATACGGTAACAGGTGGTACCTGGAGTAGCAGCAATACCCTGCGTGCAACAGTTGGGTCTTCCACAGGAATAGTAACCGGGGTGGTAGGGGCAACTGCAGGAACAGTAAATATCACCTACGCAATAGGGACATGTACTGCGATAAGGGTTGTAACAGTAAATGTAACGCCCGGAGCTATCACCGGTGGAGTTACTTCGCTTTGCACAGGTGGAACCACTACCTGGACAAATGCAACAGCCGGAGGTACCTGGAGCAGCAGCAATACATCTGTTGCCACTATAGGTTCGGGTTCCGGTTTTATAACTGCAATTGCAGCCGGTACTGCCAATATTACTTATACGATTGCTGCTACAGGTTGTTTTGTAACAAGTGCTATCACTGTCAATGTTACACCGGGGGCGAGCTTACCTTCACCAGCTACAGTTTGTGCCGGCAGCAGCATCACATTTACCAATGCAACAGCAGGTGGTACCTGGGCCAGCAGTAATCTGGCCGTAGCAACTATAGGTTCTACTACCGGTATAGCAAATGGTATAACTGCGGGTACTGCGAGCATTACCTATGCGATAGGTAGTTGTAACAGTGTGGCAACGCTAACAGTAAATGTAACTCCATTACCTATTGCACCCGGTACACCTGTAACGGTCTGTGTGGGTGCAACAACGACGTTGACAAATGCTACACCCGGAGGTGTGTGGAGCAGCAGTAACCCAGCTGTGGCTACGATAGGTATTACCGGTATTGTAACAGGTGTCACTACAGGCACAACTACCATTTCATATGCTTTGGGTGGCTGCTCAGTTACAAAGGTGGTAACAGTGGGTACAACGCCTACGGCCATATTGCCCGCTGCACCCACAGTCTGTGTTGGCGGAACAGCTACTCTCTCTAACCCTATACCAGGTGGAACATGGAGCAGTGGGAATCCAGCTGTCGCTAACATAGGTTCTGCAACAGGAGTTGTATCCGGTGTAGCACTTGGCACATCAGTTATTACTTATTCTATTAGCGGTTGTTTTGCAACAACTATTGTTACCGTAAATACTTTACCTACAGTTGGTGCTATATCTGGACCGTCTTTACTTTGTGTTTCTGTTTCCGGAACATATACTAACCCTACTCCGGGTGGAGTATGGAGTACTACTCTTGGCAATGCGACCATTACATCGGGTGGAGTGGCGACTGGTGTAGCCGTCGGGGTGGATACGATCAGATATTCTGTTACTAATGGTTGCGGTACTGTTACATCTGTATTTGCAGTTACAGTTAATCCATTTTTGAGTGCGGGTACTATCAGCGGTCCTACAAGTGTATGTGTGTCGGGTCTAATCACTCTTACCAGCACAGTAGCGGGTGGAGTATGGAGCAGCAGCAACGCTAGTGCAACAGCAGGTAGTACTAGTGGTATAATAACAGGGGTATTGCCGGGATTGGATACTATAACCTATACAGTAACAGGTATTTGTGGTATTGCATCTTCTACTTACATTATTACAGTAAATGCTTTGCCTACATCGGGAACTATATCAGGTCCCGGTACAGTATGTGTGGCAGCTAATATTACATTGACAAGCTCTGTGGCCGGCGGCACATGGAGTGCGGCAAACAGCACTGCCACTGTAGGTAGCTCAAGCGGTATAGTGACCGGGGTAACTGCTGGTACAAATACTATTACCTACAGTGTGAGTAATACCTGCGGCACAGCA
>JAIOYR010000079.1 GCA_021740995.1 Taibaiella sp. | reverse complement strand
AGGTTACGCTACCGTATAACTCACTGTACCGTCTTTCTCATCTTTGAGCAGCACGCCAGCCTCTGCCAGTTGGTTGCGTATCAGATCGCTGGTAGCAAAGTCCTTGCGCTTTTTGGCGTCTTTTCTTATCTCTATCAGCAGCGACAGCACCTGATCCAGTTTGTTGGTCTGCTGCACCTGTAGCGGCTGCATACCCAGTATATCTACCAGATACACACTGTATGTTGCCTGCAGCAGTGCAAAAGTACTGGCAGATAAAGCGCCAACAGACACCTGCCCTCCCTTAATACCGTTTATCACCGGCGCCAGCTCAAATAGATTGGCTATCACCTTGGCAGTATTCAGGTCATCATTCATAAATTCTGCACACTCGTGGCACCAGGTGGTTACCTGTGCATCCAATGCCATATCTTCTGCAATACTATTACCAGCGTGCCCTAGTTTCTGCAACACTTCATACGCCTCCCACAGCCTGCGAAACGCCCGCTCCGAAGCCTGCAGCGCCTCATTGCCAAAGTCGAGTGTACTGCGGTAATGGGTCTGCAAAATATAGAAACGCACTACCATAGGATGGTATGCCTGCTCCAGTATCGGGTGGTTGCCGCTAAACAGCTCTGATAGTTTTATCACATTGTTGTAGCTCTTACCCATCTTCTTACCGTTGATGGTTATCATATTGTTGTGCATCCAGTAGCGCACCGGCGCATGGCCATGTGCTATAGTGCTTTGGGCTATCTCGCTCTCGTGATGCGGAAACTGCAGGTCCATGCCGCCGCCATGTATATCAAAGGTCTCGCCCAGATACTTGCTGCTCATAGCAGAGCACTCTATGTGCCAGCCGGGGAAACCCTCGCCCCACGGACTCTGCCAGCGCATGATGTGCTCTGGTGGCGCATTCTTCCACAGAGCAAAGTCGGCTTTGTTGCGTTTTTCCTCCTGCCCGTCAAGCTCACGGGTCGTCTCCAGCTGGTCTTCCAGCACTCTGCCCGATAGCTTGCCATAGGGATACCCCGCAGCATATTTATTCACATCGAAGTATACAGAGCCGTTGACCTCGTAAGCATACCCCTTTGCTATGATGGTCTTTATCATCTCTATCTGCTCTATGATATGCCCGGTAGCAGTAGGCTCTATAGATGGTTCCTCGCAGTTGAACAGCCTCATCCCATGATGAAACAAGGAAGTGTACTTGTGCACCATCTCCATAGGCTCCAGCTTTTCCAGCTTGGCTTTCTCTCCTACTTTGTCTATAGCATCACGCCCTTCTTCCTCAAAGTGACCTGCGTCTGTGATATTGCGCACATAGCGCACCTTGTAGCCCTGGTAGCGCAGGTAACGCTGCACTATATCGAAGGTAATATAGGGCCGCGCATGACCCAGATGCGACTCGCCCGACACCGTGGGCCCGCACACATAAAGCCCTGCATAACCGGGGGTAATGGATTCAAATTTTTCTTTCTGACGGGTATAAGAGTTGTATATATGTAAGTCGGACATAGTAGTTATATATAGTTCGTCATGCAATCACCTTATGTGCCTGCTGCAAACGGTGGTAAAAATAAGATAAGTAGTAATGAATATGGAATAATTGTTGCAAAGGAATGTATTAACAACATCGCGCGCCGGGCATGTTATGCCCGTTTAACTGAGCTGTGCGCTCATGCATTAAATGAACTCGGCTATATGTACCCTGATTTTTCAACTATTGTATCTGTTCGGAGCAAAAATAAAGAAATGTTGGAGAATAAATAACGCTTATCTGTTTTGAAGGAGTGTAATTGCTATTTTTGCCGCATTACTATATCTATACAATGAACTTAATAGCTGACTTACAGGAAAGAAATCTGATACAGGACATAATGCCGGGCACAGAGGAGCAACTGCTCAAAGAAATGACCTCGGCATACATAGGCTTCGACCCTACTGCCGATAGCCTGCATGTGGGCAATCTGGTACCCATCACCCTGCTCATGCGCCTGCAGCGGGCGGGCCACAAGCCCTATGCACTGGTAGGTGGCGCCACCGGTATGATAGGCGACCCCAGTGGCAAGTCGGCTGAGCGCAGCCTGCTGGATATAGAAACCATACAGGCAAACTGCAACGGCATCCGCAAACAACTAGAACACTTTATCGACTTCAGCAGCGACTCTGCCAATGGAGCCGTAATGGTCAATAACTACGATTGGTTCAAGGACTTTTCATTTCTGGGTTTCATTCGGGATGTGGGCAAGCACATCTCAGTTAACTACATGATGGCAAAAGACTCGGTAAAGAACAGGCTGGAAACCGGCATGTCGTTTACAGAGTTTACTTACCAGCTCATACAGGGTTACGATTTTTACCACCTCTTCCGCAATCATAATGTGTGCCTGCAAATGGGTGGCGCAGACCAGTGGGGCAATATTGTTACCGGCACAGAGCTCATTCGCCGCAAGGGTGGTGGCGATGCTTTTGCATTTACCTGCAAGCTCATCACCAAGAGCGATGGCAGCAAGTTTGGCAAGTCTGAGAGTGGCAATGTGTGGCTCGACCGCAACCGCACCTCTCCCTACCTTTTTTATCAGTTTTGGCTCAATCTGCCCGATGCCGATGCCGCACGCATGGCGCTTGTATTCTCCTTCAAGCCGGCGGCAGAGATCAAGGCATTGATAGCAGAGCACGAAACTGCTACCCACCAGCGCAAGCTGCAAAAAGAACTGGCGGCCGAAATGACCATAATGGTGCATAGCGAGGCCGATCTGGCTTTTGCTTTACAGGCATCGGACATACTCTTTGGCCAATCGTCTATAGACACGCTGCGCACGCTCAACGAGCAGCAACTGCTGGAAGTAATGGAAGGGGTGAAGCAGGCAACAGGCAGCAAAGCCGCACTTACAGAAGGCATAGACCTTGTTTCCTTTCTGGCAGATTCCGGCATCTTTGCATCAAAAGGCGAAGCCCGCAAGATGCTGCAGGCAGGCGGCATCAGCATCAACAAAGAAAAGGCGACCACGCCCGACTTCAAACTCACAGAAGCCCACCTGCTTAATGGTAAGTATATACTCATACAGAAAGGCAAGAAGGATTATACGCTGGGTATTTTCGCGTAAGACGTTGAGCAATTAGCACCACTAAACACTGATAAATTCTAATATTATCTCGGGCAGTTGCATTCAGTTGCAACTGCCTTTTTTCAACCACAGCTTATCTCTGCGGGTCCAGCTTGTATACATCGTTTAGGTAACCGTTTTCCAGATGAGTATAAAGCGACCGCCTTTGCAACATTCCTGATATCATGCTCGACACTATACCCGCAAGCAGCAGATGAAAAATCACATTGTGCCTGTCGGTCATTTCCAGCACCAGTATGGCCGATGTAAACGGAGACCTGGTAACACCTGTAAGAAACGCCACCATACCTGAGAGGATTAGTAGATTGGCATTTGTATCTGAGAGAGAAAATGCATGTGCTGCCAATGAGCCCACCGCCGCCCCTGCCGAAAGCGATGGCGCAAATATGCCACCCGCAGCACCCGTAGTAAACGTCAGTGCCGGACCTATTATTCGTAGTAGTGACTGCTGCCAGCCACCATATTTATTTTCGCTAAACAGCACATCAGACATTTCCTTCTTGCCCGAACCTAGTATACCTGCATCTAAGAAATAAGCAACAGAAGCGATTATAAGTCCGGCTACAATTGCATATATCAGCTCCATGTATTTAGTATTATTCTTTGCCTTCCACGCCAGTATGTGTATTATCAGTTTACTCATCAATGTACCCAGCGCACCGGCAAAGACAGCCACAATTATTACATACAGAAAGATAAACCGTGTAAGATGGTCTACCCGGGGATAGCCAAGGTATAAGTAGGGGCCCAGTATACCTTGCGCAGTCAATCCAGCAATGATAACCGCAGTAAATACTGCCGTCTTGAAATAATTGATGTGTGTTTTTGCCAGCTCTTCTACGGCAAACACTATACCACCCAGAGGTGTGTTGAACGCCGCAGCCAGCCCGGCAGCAGCGCCGGTCATTATCATATTTTTCTTAGATATTTTGGGCCAGTTCTTCGGCAATAGCTGATTCACTTTCCAGAATATACTCCCGGCTATCTGTATAGTAGGCCCTTCCCTGCCCACTGCCCCACCCCCAAACACCATCAGGATGCTGGATAGTATTTTCACCAGCACTATTTTTATACTCAGCAATGTATCCACATACTGATTATGCCGGGGTGTAGACAACTCTATTGCCGCCATTACCTGTGGTATGCCGCTGCCTTTAGAGTTGGGCGCAAATCTTTTTACCAGCCACCATGCCACCACAAAGCAGGTAGGGGTTAAGATAAATAATACCCATCCGGTTTTGTGTGCTATCGTAGCCGAGAATTCTTCTGCCAGAGAAAAAAGTTTGGCATATACTACCGCCACAATTCCTGTAATCAAAGAAGCAATCCAAAAAGGCAAAGCCTGAAGTAGATTTTGTTTTAGCTTGTCATTATTTATTCTGTCTAATAACTTCTTTAGGAGACTAAAAGTGTTGTTCAGCATTTACAAATAATTAGACCTTTGGTACAAATGGCATAGAGGGTGTAAAACTACAAAGTTATCGCTTGTAATTGTCGCCTTTATATATCCTATATTGTGGCATCAGAATCAAACGATTTTTTCGAAAAATAGCTTCGGCACTAAGTTGTAGTGTTAGTACAAATTGAAGTGACGTAAAGGATTGCAGCACAATCTCTTACATTTAAATTGCTTAATTTTTCACACTATTTATCTTGACCAACTCTAATTGACTACAGAAAAACATCTCTTACTTATAGACTAAAATCCCCTCTGCTTCCAGAACCAACCAATTCATTTGTCCTACCTTCGCCACCTAATCCTGTTATATGATAGAGCAAGTAGAGATAGGGGCATTACATTTCGAAGATTACAAAGAGTTGCTGGAGGCAATGAGGGCTGCCTACCAGGGCTGGCAGGGTGGCTATTGGAGCTCAGAGGCTATACAAAGCCTTATCAGCAAATTCCCGGAGGGACAGATAGTTATAAAATCGGGCGGTGTGGTTGTAGGCTGCGCCCTCTCGCTTATAGTAGATTACAAGAAGTTTGGCGATGTACATACTTACAAACAAATAACCGGCAACTACACCTTCAACACCCACACCCGCAAGGGCGATGTGCTGTACGGTATAGAAATCTTCATTCACCCAGACTATAGGGGGCTCCGGCTGGGCAGAAGGCTATATGATGCCCGAAAAGACCTTTGCGAAAACCTAAACCTCAGAGCAGTAATTTTTGGCGGCAGGCTGCCCAACTATCACGAGTATGCGGGTCAGCTATCTCCCAAGGAGTACATACAAAAGGTGAAGAACAAAGAAATATACGACCAGGTACTCACCTTTCAGCTCTCCAACGATTTTCATGTCATCAGGGTACTCAATAACTACATGCCCGAAGATGAACAAAGTAAAGAGTTTGCAACCTTGCTGCAATGGGTGAATGTGTATTACGAAGCCGATCGTAAAAACCTGTTTAATGTAAAAACATATGTAAGAGTGGGGCTCATACAGTGGCAGATGCGCCTTTACAAAGACATTGATGAGATGTTTAGCCAGTTGGAGTATTTTATTGATTCCGTTTCGGCTTACAAAAGCGACTTTGCTGTACTACCCGAATTGTTCAATGGCCCTTTGCTGGCCAGCTTCAACCACCTGTCTGAGGCCGATGCCATGCGCGAATTGGCTAAGTATACACCTGAAATAAGAGACAGGTTCAGAGAATTGGCTATCCGGTATAATGTAAACATCATCACCGGCAGCCTGCCCAGCATAGAGGAAGACGGACTGAAAAACGTAGGTTTTCTGTGTCACCGCAGTGGCGCCTTAGACAAGTACGAGAAAATACACATCACCCCCGATGAGGCCAAACACTGGGGCATACAGGGCGGTAATAAGCTAAAGGTATATCACACGGACGCTGGCCGCATAGGCATATTGATCTGTTATGACGTAGAGTTCCCGGAACTGGCGAGGTTGCTGGCCGATGAGGGCATGCAGATACTCTTTGTACCCTTCCTTACCGATACGCAGAATGCATACATGCGTGTGCGCCTGTGCGCTCAGGCACGAGCTATAGAAAACGAATGTTACGTGGCCATAACCGGCAGTGTGGGCAACCTGCCGAAAGTAGAAAATATGGACATTCAATACTCTCAGGCAGCAGTGTTTACCCCCAGCGACTTTGCATTTCCATCCAACTGTATTAAGAGCGAAGCCACTACCAATACTGAAATGATACTGATAGCCGAGATCGACCTCTCTCTGCTCGACGAGCTGCATAGCTATGGCAGCGTCAGGAACCTAAAAGACCGGCGTACAGATTTTTATGAACTAAAACTCAGAGCACCCGACACAACAGAAGGTTGAAATGATGCACCGATAGCAGAAACTAATTTGAACGAGAGAGCGGCTAATTGTCCGCTCTTTTTGCATAGCACCATCAAAGCCCGTCTACCCTGCGCGGACTATAGATAACAATTTTTATTGGCCGTTTGGCTGCTACCAATCTCACGCCCAGCCATGCTTTCAGCTTCTGCTGTTCACTTTTGCTGAGTGAATTTGTGCAGGTAGCTACGAATAGAATAGTTGTATCTATCCGCAAAGTGTCCATGCTTTTTATAAGCAGCGACGATACACCGTAAGAGGTAATACCCGGGTACAATGCGGTCAACTCTTTTTTCAGATCCGGATACCCACCATCAGCGTTGTCTGAAGCCAGAGACAGATCCTTTTTCTTGTTTGCTTCCTGCTTTTTAAAAACATCCTGCAAAATGCTCGCCTTGATTTGTGAAAAATCAATTTGCTGTCTGGCATTCAGCCCCTGACTTATCTTTAGGCGGGTATCGCGAATATTGTACTTTGAGAGCTTTGCCTTCAGGCTGTCAATAGTTTCTTTTGTCAGATCTTCGCCTATAAGCAGCAGGTTGATTTCTTTTTTCCCTTTCTCATTCACGAACCGCTTATTTATGATATGAGTGTTCACGAAGTTAAATTCAGTTTTTACAAACCTGTTAGCATTACCCTCAAAGATGCTTTTATCTACGATTTTGTATGCCAGATATATGCTGGGCAAAGCAGTAATAAGAATTACATACAGAATATAGCTACCTACCTTTTTTTCTCTGTTCTTATCTTCAAATGCTTTTTTAGGCAGCTGCATATACCGTACTACAAGGTAACTGCTGATGCAGATAAAGACACTGTTTATAAAAAACAGATAAAAAGCACCCAAAAAATAATACCAGTTTCCGATAGCAATACCAAAACCTGCTGTACACAGCGGAGGCATAAGTGCCGTAGCTATTGCTACCCCCGGTATCACGTTTCCTTTCTCCCTTCGCGTGCTGCCTACTATACCTGCCAGTCCGCCAAAAAGCGCTATCAAGACATCCCAGATTGAAGGGGTGGTTCTGGCTAGCAATTCGGGACGGGCTTCGTGAAGCGGAGAAATAATAAAATAAACAGCAGAAACAGCCACACTGATGATCACTGCGATCAGCAGATTTTTCAAAGCTTTTCTTATCAGCTCTATGTCGTTAATACCCATACCGAGCCCTACACCCATTATAGGGCCCATAAGCGGGGATATAAGCATGGCTCCGATAATTACTGCTGTAGAATTGACATTCAGACCAATAGACGCAATAAATATGGCAAATATCAGCGACCATAGGTTGCTACCCTTAAATTCTACGTTACGGCTTACCGACTCAATAATATCATGGTCAGATGCCCTGTCGTCGTTTAAGCTGAAACGTTCTGCTATAAATTTCCTTAATGCGCTTACCCTCTTTTTCATATTCGTAAGAAAAACTGAAAAAAGCCAAACTATAATACAGAAGCCTGTATCTCAACCGGACATACTCAAAAATCAGAGTGTTATAATCTACCAGAAACACCTCCTTTAAAACAAGAATGTGTTTAGGGCCAAAAAAAGGCGGTTATCCCTTGAGATAACCGCCAGTTTTATTATTCATTCAAAAATATACGATTAATCTACTTCCAATCGCATTATTGCACGTCTGTTTTCGGCTCTGCCTTCTACAGTATCGTTGCTTGCAGTAGGATCCGCTTCACCGTGTCCTATCACTTTTATGCGCTTAGGATCAGCACCCATTTTCACCAGTTGTGCCTTTACAGACTTAGCACGTCTCAGAGACAATTGTTTGTTGTAACCAGCCTTGCCTATTGCATCAGCATGACCATGTATGATTACTACAGATTGTGCATCAGAGCTAAGTGTTTTGATTGCCACTTCCAATACCGGAAGAGATACTTCGCTTACTACAGTTTTGTTTGTTTCAAACAATATTGGTGTAGAAAGCGGCACCTCTACTACTGGTGGCGGAGGCAATGGACAACCATTGTTGCTTGCAGGACCCGCAACATCAGGACACTGGTCTACATTATCACGAAGGCCGTCACCATCTGTATCAGGACAACCTTTGAATTCTACCGGACCTGGTTTGTCAGGGCAAAGGTCATACTTATCAGCTACACCATCGCCATCACGGTCTGGGCAACCTTTCAGAGCCACCGGACCAGGCTGTGTAGGACACTCGTCATTCTTGTCAGGTATTCCGTCACCATCTGTATCAGGGCAACCATTGAATTTAGCGATACCGGGAATTGTGCGGCAGGAGTCTTCTGAATCCTGAATACCATCTTTATCGGTATCAGGACATCCCTGAAACTGCGCCAGACCCCAAACATCAGGACACTTATCTTTCCTGTTGATGATACCATCCTTATCGTTATCACGTGGCTTGCCAAACAGGAAGCGTACTCCCACATTACCACCAAATGTAGAAACAGTAGTAGATGATACGTTATTGAGAGTAGAACTGTAATCACCGGCTGTGTTCATCATTGCGTAGTTAGCTACGTTTTGATTTTTGAAAGACTGATACATATAATGACCCCCAAAGTTGATAGCTACATGATCAGACAGGTACCAGCTAAGCATAGGCTGAAATATGAAACCAACAGAGCCTGTTGTGTAAGATACATCACCTTTGCTATTGGTAGGCTTCTGATTCAGGCCTACGTTAAAGCCTGCTGTGCGGTTGTCCTGAAAATACTGAGCCACATTTCCACCCGGGTTAATAGACGTAAAGTAGCTTTTGGTAATCAGGTAAGAACTTGATGATGGCACCGGAGCTGCATCATAAACCGTAGGAGAACCATCAGAGCCGGCACCGCTAAACTTATAGACAGCTTCGTAATCGTAGTTGCCATTGTTGGTAGTGGTGTTTTTCATCTGAAGGTTGAACATTGGACCTGCATCAGCAGTGAAGCCGAATGCTTTTGAGAATCTGTATTTGTACTTCAGCAATACAGGTATGTTCAGGTTTGTACTTGTTACAGACTCTTTCAGGTTGTTGCCGGTGATGTGCTGGCGAAAAATGCGGCCTGCAGCATCGGTAGCCTGATATTGTACCTGATATTGATCGAGTGTGATATCACCCTTCTGCGACAGGTAAGTAAACCCGGCACCAAGACCCCAATGGCAATTAGGACCGAAGAAGTAACCCAACTGACCGTTGAAACCCAGAGAGCTTCCTTTCTCAAATTTGGCCTTGCCGGGGTTCACCAGCACGCTGTTCAGGTATCCCGCCGTGGATGTACCCTGTGTATAATCCTGTGTAGTTACACCACCCAGAAAGTTTAGGTCTAACACCCACCTCGACAGGTCTGCGTCGGTTGTGTAATTTTTTGTTTTCTTCACGGGAGCTGGCGATTTAGCATTATTCTGCGCTACCGCTGACAAAGCCACTGTGCCTGCTATGAATAAGAAAAATAATTTTTTCATCTACTGTAATTTTATTATTGAGTTGTAATGTATTAGTTTTTTACAAATTTAGAAGTGCCAATCTTCATACCGTTCTGGTAGCAATCAACCATGTAGAAACCACCTGGCAGATTTGCAACGTTGATAGTAGCTTTGTTAGCATCGGCATTCACGGTATTCAATACCTGACCCAGCATGTTTACTAACTGTACTTCTATTGCACCTGCAGCGGCTGTAGTAACTTCTACATTTATGTTCTCGCTGGTAGGGTTAGGAAATACATTGATGGTAGTTGCACCTTCTGTCACGTCATTTATTACCCTTGGAGTGTTGTCGTTAGGAGCATTGTAATATGCTTTCTGCATACAATCACCTGAATTGGTCATAACCCAGTAATGACGACCGGCGAAGTTTGGTGTAGCCTTAATGAAGTAACTCTGATTAACTTCTCCTGTCAGGATGGTAGAATCAAGTGTAGCAGCATCATCATAACCCCACTGGAAACTCTTCACGTCATTCTGCAGACATATGAATGTACCGTTTGTGTATATAACCTTTGGCATAGTTGAAGTAACGTTGCTCACATTCACAGTATAAGTAGCAACGCCTGTGCAACCTGTGGCACCTATTGTAGATGAAAGCATAACCTGTGCTACAGAACTGGGCACATTGAAGTTAACGATGCTGTTCTGGTTGCCTGTACCTGTTGCATACACTTCAGCATTTACAGCACTCCACTTGTAGGTTACCCCGGCAGGAGCTGCTGCTGCGCCAAAGTTCTGGTACATAGTACCGTTGCACATCGTACCGCCTCCTGGCATGATGGTTATTAGCGGTGCTTCTGCTGCTGGCCTTACTTTTACTCTTACATTCTGCTGATTAGTACATGAAGCACCTACAGTCATTGTGTACACATATACTATATCCAGCGTATTGGTAGTACCATTGATCAGTGTTTCATTGACAGCACCGCTACCAGCACCATTGGCAGGCGTGATACCCGTAACAGATGCTCTGCTCCAGGCATAAGACAACGTTGGTATAATATCTGTTGTAGGTGTGTATACAAAAGGAGAACCGGAACAAGCACTATCAAGCAATGATGAAGATAATGTAGGTTTTGGGTGAACCATTACTGCAACATTCTGTATGTGAGTACAACCGTTGGCTGTAATGTTGAATACGTAATTTACAGTTATATTGGTGTTGGTGTTGTTTTTATGACGCTCATTGATATTTCCTGTTCCTGTATCCGGCAATGAACCTATTCCGCTTACGAAAGCACGAGACCATGAGTAGCTATAACCAAGCACCATGCTGGTAGGTACAAATGTAAATACTGTGCTGTCACATATAGGCAATGGAGCAGTGTTGCTGAGCCTTGGTCTTGGGTTAACCGTTACTACTACGTTTTCAGTATTGGTACAACCGTTGATAGATGTAGTAAACACATAAGTAACAGGTACGGGGAAGCTAGCTGCATTTCTGAGCCTTTCATTAGGGTTGCCGGTTCCGGTTGCTGCAGGATTGGTAATGTTGGCAACTGCCGCGCGAGACCATGCGAAAGTAGCACCGATTGTGTTGCTACCAGGTATGTAACTAAATATAGTACTGTCACAAACCGCAGCAGGAGTAAGGGTTGTATTAAGCACTGGAGTAGAATTTACCGTTACTGTTACCGTCTGGAAATTAGTACAGCCGTTGGCAGACAATGTAAAGAAGTAATTTACATTGATTGGATTAACTGTAGCGTTAGTGTGTGTCTCGTTGATTGTATCATTGCCTGAGCTAGGACCGCTTGACGTAATACCAGAAACAAATGGTCTGTTCCAGCTGATAGTAGTACCGGCAGTAAGTGAAGCCGGATTGTAATCATAAGTAGCACCATTACAGATATTGCCTGTAAGTGGAGTGCTCAGTACCGGCATTGGATTTACAACAACCGATAATGCCTGTGTATACTTACAACCATTGATGTTCATGGTATCTACATAACCGACAGTTATTGGGTTTGGAGTAGTGTTGGTAAGTACCTCGTTGATGAAACCGGTACCGCTTGTAGCACCTGGAGTGATGCCTGTAACCGCAGCTCTGCTCCATGTATGTAGCAGACCACTGGTAAAACTGCCTTGATCAAAAGATACATTATCACCAGAACATATTGTACCAACCAATGGCGTTAATATGTATTCCGGTGTAGGGTTAACTGTAACCGTTACAAACTGTGTATTAGAGCAACCGTTAGCTGTGAGTGTAAATGTATATACTACAGGTATTGGGTTGGTAGATGTGTTATTGAAAGTTTCAGCAATTGTATTAGTGCCTGATGCCGGAGCAGCAGTAATACCACCCGTGTAAGCATCGCGGCTCCATGCAAATGAAGTAGATGCTACTGCGCTGGATGCTGTATAGTTGAAAGGAGCGTTATCACATACATAACCTGCAAGTGTAGCACTGCTCAGTGTAGGTGTGGGTTTTACGGTGAACGAGAAAGTCTCTGAAGGACCAGAACAACCGTTAAGTGTAGGTGTTACTGTGATGTTTGCAACCTGATTAGCAGCAGTGCTGTTATTAGCTACGAAAGACATTATATCTCCTGAACCGGCGGCCGCAAGACCAATGGAAGTATTGCTGTTAGTCCAATTGTAGGTAGTACCTGATAAAGAACCGGTATATACAACATCTGTCGTTGATTCATTGTTACACAATATCTGATTGCTTACTGCATTTACTGTAGGTATTGGTTTTACAGTAACACTGATTGGCTGAGAGTACGTACAAGTACCATCATTGATGATAAGCGTACCTGTGTAAGTATCAGGACTAGCAGTCGTTGGAATAGTAACGGGGAAGAAAGAAGTAGTAGGGAAAGCTGAGCTGGTTACGTGTGTGAAACCGGCTGCTAATGCTGTAGCACCCCATACTATACTATAAGTATAAGTAGCAGGTATAGGGTAAGATATATCTATCTGTCCTGCACCCGGATTAGCACCCTGAAAATGTGTAATGCCGCTAACCAGGAGTGGATTGGAGTAAGAAGAGCCGCCACCGCCGCCAGACCATGCACCGCCGCCGCCGCCAAAGTAGCCACCGCCACCTGCACCGGAAACGCCATCTACACTGCTATTGCCGCCCATTCCCAACATACCGTTATCGCCAGAACCAAAACCTGAGAAAGATGCACCTGCACCACCAGCCAGCTGAGTGCCGCCTGTAGCTGCAGAAGCTTCCGCGTTTTCACCACCGTTGCCGGCTGTGAGGTCGCCGCCGGCTCCGCCAAATATTGATAAAGTACCGCTGTAACCACTACCTGCACCACCGCCGGCTACTGCCACACGATTAGCAAGTGATGTACCATTCAGACGAATATCTGTAGCACCACCACCTGAACCACCATAGCTCCAGCTGCTACCGCCGCCGTTGAATCCGCCGGCTGCTCCTGTAATAGTACCTGTGTTGCCCATACCACCTGCTGTCAGTGTAAGCACGTCGCCTGCGGTAACTGCCAGTACACCTGTGAGCCTTCCACCTCTGCCGGGCATAGGTGCAGCACTTGAGTCGTTGCCACCGGCAGCACCCTTTATATCAAAATTGATACTGGTAACACCCAGAGGAACTACATAAGTGCTGGAAGAGCCTGTAGCACTATAAGACATTGCATTTGAGTAAGTGATACCTGTACTGGTAGCACCAAAACATACCTGAGGGTTAGGAACAATTGCAATACCTGGTGAAGGCAGAACAGTAACATCTATTCCGTCGCCGGGCATACCGTTAATACCGTTGATGTCATCGTACTGTGCATTATAGTTACCGGCAGCAGTAGCTACATAAGTTGCATTTGTTTGACCGGAAATTGGCGAACCGTTCATATACCACTGATAATTACCGGTACCACCTGTAACAGAAATAGTAACGCCTGAACCAGGGCAAATAGCAGTAGACGCAGTAGTAGACACGGTACTTACATGCGACTCACGAACTAAACCACGAAGATCGTCAGGAGTATTAACAAGCACAGCGCCTACAGCAGCGTTTGTGCCGGTAAGCTCCCAGGTGCGCAGTGTGCTGGATATATTGCTGACCAAAAAGTCATTTCCACCTATATAATAGGCACCAAATACTTCGCCATTTGAAATGCCGGAAAAAGTAAGATTCTCAATTACATCAATACCAGTTGTGTCGAAACGCTCGAATACTACTGTACCGTTGCCAGACCAATGGTAAAATTTATTATCGTCTGTATTGTAGCATATTACCTCTCCATCTGCTCCATTACCAAGCGTCCTGAACAGCGTTTTCGACGCATCAGTTAGGTTGATGCGATACATTGTTTCCGGTACAGAAGCACCATCGCCTGTTACACCAAATAGCGTACCATTTGCATTGAAGGCCAAAGAGGAGAAATTATCACCTAGATTTCCAATCTGGGTACAAACACCAGTCTGTATGTTAATTTTAGCTAGTACCCTCCCGGTAACACCTGACAACTTCAGTATGCAATAGTCTTCGCCGGTAGCAGGATGAGTAGCGATGCCATTAATACCGGTAATTGTAAAACCACTTAACGATGGCGCAAGCCGCTTGACTATCTGGTAGTCAGTTACATTCATTGTCCAGAGTGAATCCTGAAAAGGAGATGCACCTGCGAAAACCGCAGATGATCTGCTGGTGGAACTCTGTGAGAATGCAGGCTGTGCAAATAACAATGCAATCAACATGCATGTTGCACTCAGTAAAAATAGTGCCTTGTTGCGAGGCCTTTGTGCTGCGTTTTTAGCTTTTTTTCTGCTAACAGCGTTAATGTAAACGTTACGTATGCTCATAATTTTAAAGATATACTGGTGATTTTAACACATAAATCAGGTGCAAATATAGGAAAGAAAGCCTTTCGTCACTTGCATTTGAAAATAAAATACTCTTTTTTGATTAATTTACAAAAAAACAATGTCATCAATCGATAGTCGTTTATGGTATGGTATCACTAACTATTTGGTTTATAAATGGTAATGACTCATAAACATTAATAAAATTATCAACTGCAAAGTTCTGCAAATATGGCTTCAGAATGTTACACTATGCAATGAATATTTTACACAATTCACACATATTTAACACTCTTATGAGCAATAAATACCTTCAACCAACGTCCACATCTACGCCACTAGCTCCCTGATAGCATTTGTTAGTTCGCTACGTGTGATAGGCACTCCTTTTATCTTATTGTAGCCTACTGCGTCTATCAGATATTTATCCCTTATTATTTTTATTAGTTGACCATTATTGATTTCCGGAATCAATATGCGCTTGTAGTTGCCCAGCAATTCGCCCAGATTGCGGGGGAACGGGCGCATGTGCCGCAGGTGGGCATGAGCTACGTGCAGTCCTTCTGCCTGCAGGTCCATCACTGCACTTTTGATAGAACCATAAGTAGACCCCCAACCCAGTACGAGTATATCGCCTTTTTCAGGACCACTGTCCAGCGTCTGCAACGGGATATAGTCGGCTATCATTTCCACCTTCGCCTCACGGGTTTTCACCATGTGCTGATGGTTTTCGGCATCATATGATATGTTTCCTGTTATGTCTTCTTTCTCCAGACCGCCTATACGGTGCTCCAGGCCGGGTGTACCGGGTACCGCCCAGGGGCGCACCAGCTTTTCATCCCGCTTATAGGGCAGATACTTAGGCTCGTCAGCTGCCAGTTCTTTTTTGAAGTGTACTATTATCGGCTCCAGATCTCTGCTTTGCGGAAACCTCCAGGGCTCAGCACCATTTGCTATGTAGCCATCGCTCAGCAGTATCACCGGTGTCATGTGCTCTATGGCTATACGCACAGCCTCGTAGGCTGCATAAAAACAATCACTGGGGGTCGATGCCGACACTACAGGCATCGGACACTCACCGTTTCTGCCATAGTACGCCTGTAGCAGATCGCTTTGTTCGGTCTTGGTAGGCAGGCCGGTAGACGGGCCGCCACGTTGTATATTTATTATCAGCAAGGGAATTTCCAGCATCACCGCCAGGCCCATAGCCTCGGTTTTGAGCGCCATGCCCGGCCCCGATGTGGTGGTAATACCCAGACTGCCGCCATAAGCAGCGCCTATAGCTGCCGTAATAGCTGCTATCTCATCCTCTGCCTGAAAAGTACGTATTCCAAAATTCTTGTGCCGGGAGAGCTCATGGAGAATATCTGATGCAGGGGTAATAGGGTAAGAACCCAGAAAAAGCGGCAATGCACTTTTTTCGGCAGCAGCTATCAGGCCATATGTAAGGGCTATGTTTCCTGTAATATTACGGTATACACCCATAGGCAGCTTTGCCTTCTCTACCTTGTAGCGGGCAGAGAATGCCTCTACCGTGTCTCCGTAATTATAGCCTGCCTGCAGCGCTCTTATATTACTTTCCAGTATTTCGGGCTTCTTGCCAAACTTATCGTGCAGAAAAGAGAAGGTACTGGTAAGATCGCGGCTATAGAGCCAATACAGAAAGCCCAGCACAAACATATTCTTTGCCCTGTCTTTCTCCTTGGTACCCATTGTTATCTCCTTCAGGGCTTCGCGGGTCAGCTTGGTGATGTCCATTTTGTGTACATCATATCCGCTCAGCGTTTCGTCCTCTATTGGGTTGACACCATCGGTATAGTTGGCCAGACGCAGGTTTTTACTGTCAAACCCATCTGTATCTACTATTATGATACCACCGGGTTTTAGTGTTTTCAGGTTCACCTTTAGCGCAGCAGCATTCATAGCCACCAGCACATCGCAGTTGTCGCCGGGTGTATATATCTTATTGCTCGAGAAATGCAACTGAAATCCGCTCACTCCCGGCACCGTACCCTGCGGAGCGCGTATCTCGGCCGGAAAATCGGGAAAAGTGGAAAGGTCATTGCCTATCAGTGCACTATTGTTGGTAAACTGGCTGCCTGTGAGCTGCATACCATCGCCACTATCGCCGGCGAACTTAATCACCACATCATCAACTATCTGAACCGGAACTGCCATATTATAAAAACCCGCCTATAGATGGGCAAGTCGGGTGCAAAGGTAAGATATTTGGGGGTGAAGTGTATCGCATCGCTAAAACCTATCTACCCTTTTCTGTAACTTCCCTACCCACATTTGTCTGCCTGGCTTATTTCAGGCACTACCTATCTCAGCCATTCATAAGGTGGCACCTACAGCCAGATTTAGCCAAGTTATATAAAGCCAAAAGACCGCCTCAGCATCACTGAAACGGTCTTCTATTATCCTTTTAACCTTTTACCTCTTTAACCTTTTAACTTTTTAACCCTTTACCTCTTTAACCTTTTAACTCTTTAACCTTTTAACCCAGCTACACTTCCCTGTTCGGGTCAAAGGCTTCCAGTTCTTTGGCTACTGCCGTGAGGAAGCTGGCACCTACCGAGCCATCTACTATACGGTGGTCGTAGCTCATAGACAGGTACATCATGTGGCGGATAGCTATTA
>JAIOYR010000078.1 GCA_021740995.1 Taibaiella sp. | reverse complement strand
TTTGCTTCCAATTTCTTTGCCGGTGCACATCCTATCAGTTACACACTCAATACCGTAGGTGCCATATGTCCGGGTCTGGGTAGCATTGCTGCAACAGGCGTTACCGGCGGCACAGCCCCATACAGTTACCAGTGGTTCGATAAAAACACAGGCTCTGTAGTGTCAGCCGCCAATCCTGCCAGCCTCGCTGCCGGCCGATATGGAGTTATCATCACCGATGCTGCCGGTTGCCGGTATGGCTCGCGCCACCAGACAGATAGTGTAGAGATAACTTACACATCATTTACAGCTACACTTACAGCTACACCTGCCGGCTGTACAGATGGCACAGCTACCGTTGCTGCTATTTCAGCATTTGCGGTACCTCCTATCAGCTACCTGTGGTCTACTGGTGCTGCTACATCAGGCATTTCAGGTCTTACATCAGGCACATACGAGGTAGAAATCACCGATGCACTTGGCTGTAAAGCCACCACAGATACTGCTGCTGCCTACAACCCCTACTCAGTATTTGTACCGCAGAGCACTATATTAAGTATTCCGCTTACCACTACACCTACTACCTGCACGTCAGCCGACGGAGCCATAGCTACCTTCCCAACCGGTGGCACCGCTCCTTACTCCTACATATGGAACAATGGCGCTACCACGGCATCGCAGACAGGTCTGCCATCCGGCGCATACTATGTTACGGTTACTGATGCCAATGGTTGCTCCGGGTCTGCCAGCACATTTATCGGCACTGCTACGCCTATATCTGTTAGCTTTTCCAGCTCACCAAGTCTTTGCACCAGCCCCACGGGCAATGCTTCTCTTACAGCAGTAGGCGGCACACCGCCTTACACAGTTATGTGGTACACAACACCGCTCCAGACCAGCACTACAGCTACTGGTCTTGCTGCCGGAAATTACACATTCCTGGTTACCGATGCTCTTGGCTGCACACGCGATGGTATAGTTACAGTTCCTCCGATAAACACAATACTTACTACATTTTCATCTACCAGTCCGCTCTGTGCCCTTTCCAACGGCAGCATCAGTGTATCTGCTACGGGTGGTGCTGCACCCTACTCGTACCTTTGGAGCAATGGCGCTACAACTTCTTCTATAAGCAGCGTGCCTGCCAGCAGTTACAGTGTGCGGGTTACAGACGCCATGGGTTGTAGGGTTACACCCAATTTTAATCTTGTATCTTACTCACCAGTCAGCATCGGCTTATCTGTTACTGATGCTTCCTGCATTTTTGCCAACGATGGCAGTATTACCGCTACACCATATGGAGGCACAGCACCTTACAGTTATGGCTGGAGTACTGGTGGCAGTACCGCTACCATATCTGCACTGGGCAAGGGTCACTACTGGATGACGGCCACAGATGCATCGGGCTGCAAAGCATCCGGCAACGTGCATGTAGGATACGACGCTACAGAAACCAGCTGCTACTGCACCATAGAAGGAACTGTGTATAACGATACTATTGTAAACTGTAATCAGGATGCCGGCGAACCAGGCATTCCACATGTGCAGATTTTCTGCTCCGGCAGAGGTTATACTTACACAGATGCAGCAGGTCATTACTCATTCATAGTACCTGCAGGCACCTACACCATCACAGAAGTTTTACACCCATACTATCCATTATCTGCCTGCCAGGCAAATAACATTTCTGTTACTGCCGCATCTGGTGCGGGATGTATAAACACTGTCAACTTTGCCAATGCATCCGTACCGGTTCATAACCTGCGCATCAGCACTACCACTACTACCCCACCTGTTCCGGGCAATACTATGATTCAGCAGGTAACTATAGTCAATGAAGGTACACTTACAGAAGACTCTACTTTCTCTGTTTACAAACCAGACGGACAGTTGCTTACACCTGCATTCACACCTTCGGGCATTTTCACAGGCAGTTCATACAATTATGCTACTGCAGGTTTTCCATCACTTGCTCCCGGCGCCAATCAGCGATTCACTATTGCCTACAATGTGCCTACAAATATCCCATTGGGCACCAATGTAAGATTCAGAGATACAGTTGCTTACAATAGTGGTGCAGGCGCCTGGCTGGCAGACTATACTCCGGCAAACAATGTATGCGACCATAACACCACTGTAGTTGCTTCTTACGACCCAAACTTCAAGGAAGTATATCCAAGAGGCACCGGCACAAACGGCATCATAACTGTTAATGACACTGTGCTTGAATACACTGTACACTTCCAGAATACAGGAACATGGTATGCACAAAACATAGAAGTACTGGACACACTGGACAGCGACCTCGACTGGACATCGCTGCACCCTGTGTATGAGTCTGCACCCTGCCAGGTATCACTGTATCAGACAGGTACTGTAAAGGTGGCAAAATTCTCCTTCAGCAATATCAATCTTCCACCACAGATATTCGACGACCTGCGCAGCAATGGCATGTTTACCTATTCCATAAAAACCTTGCCGGGATTACCTGTAGGCACACAATTCAAAAACAGTGCGTCCATCTATTTCGACTACAATGCGCCTATAAATACCAATACAACTACTAACACTATTGGCAGCACAGCTCCTCCTATTCTTGTAGGTACTACTGCTACGACACGCAGTTCATTTGCAGTGTACCCTAACCCTGCATCCAACAATTTCTCTGCCATTATCAACAGTGAAAATGCTGGCACTGCAATACTCAACATTGCTGACGTAAGCGGCAAGACATTGATATCAAAAACATTGTCATTGCAGCAGGGCACACAAACGATAACTACCGATATCAGCCAACTGGCAGGTGGCATCTATTTTGTAAGCTTCAACTACAGTGGTAAGCTGCAGACACAGAAACTGGTAGTTATAAAATAACGTTAATCGTACAATAGTAAAAGCCCTGTATACAAATGTATACAGGGCTTTTTTGTGTCGGCGATTGATGCTGAATCACTGAAAAGTTAGCAGGACAAAACTATGTAATCAGTAGATAATCTTCCATTCCCAAATCCCGCCGCGGCAGGCGGAATCTCATATAGTTGGGCTTCACCAATGCAAAACATCTAACGCTCTATATGCATCGTGCAGGTAGTAGTGTCCGTACCTGATACTATAGTATCTTTTACGGATAGCACATAATCCCCACCATGGCCGGGACGGGCATCCTGATTATATGTACCCGTACCCCAGATTGTTTTACTACCTATTGTCTGCAAAGGTATTGTAACTGACTTTGACACCCACGCACGCACCACAAAACCGCTACCCAGGTTTTGGATGTTGGCAATCTTTAGCAAAAAGGGAGTATCTGCAACCACCGAGAGTTGTGCAGGATAATAAATAAAATCAGAGCCGTTGCAGAAATCATAACAGGAGTCATACGCCCCCACAAGCAGTGGTGCATAGTCCGGCAATGGCACTATCCGTAGCGTCAGATTGTGTACCTGCTCTCCATACTTTGTACTGTTTATCTTCAACCGAAAAGGATAATCACCCAAAGGAAGTGTACCTATGTCAAATGTAAAATTACCACCCAGCAAATATCCTACTGTTAACGCGGCTGGGGACACAGCAATAACGCCGGACAAACCATCTATGGAGCAAGTAAGATTATTTTGGGAAATACTGCCACTGAGCACTTTTATATTAAACGAAAAATTGTACTTGGCACTAGCTGCACTGCTCACCACCGGATTGTATTGTACAGTATAAGCAAAATTGTTTGCAGCAGTGATGTTACTGTCTGTTCCATTCTGCTTTTTCTTGCAGCACAACAGAAAAATAGGGGCTAATAAACAAATGTATCTGGCTTTCATCGAAATATAAAGATAGGGAAAATGACAAATATCCCCTTTTATCTACCTTACCAAATTGTAATAATATTTGCCTGCTGTCAGTATATTGCAGCATGATCAGGCGCCACACATACTATATTATCACGCTGATAAGTATATGCATATCCCAAAACACATTCGCATATACGCATGCCGATACGCTTCGGGGCAGCAACGGCCGTGGTCGGGCATGGTGGGATGTGCTTCGATACAACCTCCATGTTCAGTTCGACACAGTAAACCAGGCAATCAGCGGACATAACCAGATATTTTTCAAAGTTACCGACAATGCAACAGACAGTATGCAAATAGACCTGCAATCTCCGCTGCTGCTCGATAGCGCATTCGTTATTCCTTCTATGGGCTCTTCTGCAATCTTCAAAGCACAACTGGTGCAGGAAGGTAATGTATGGTGGATAAAATACCCGTTTACCGCTATGCGCAAGGACAGTGTATATGCGCTGACGCTGCATTATCATGGAGCACCCCGCAAAGCCAAAAACCCGCCATGGGATGGTGGCTTCTCCTGGAAACAAGACAGCCTGGGCAAACAATGGATAGCCGTCTCCTGCCAGGGGCTGGGCGCCAGTGTATGGTGGCCTTGCAAGGACGCTCAGTGGGATGAACCCAACGAAGGAATGCGCATATCACTAGCAGTGCCCGGCGGCATGACGGCAGTAAGCAATGGTAGAATGGTAAGTGCAGGCATAGGCGAAGGATACACCACCAGCACATGGGAGGTGGCAAATCCCATCAACAATTATGATGTCACTTTCTACATAGGCGACTATGTGCATTGGAGCGATACCGTGATGGGCGAAAAAGGCAGGCTCGACCTAGACTACTATGTACTCAGCTACAACGAAAGCAAAGCAAAAAAACAGTTTGAAGTGGTGAAACAAATGATACACTGTTTCGAATACTGGATGGGACCATATCCGTTTTATGAAGATGGGTACAAGCTGGCAGATGCGCCCTACCTCGGCATGGAGCATCAAAGTGCTATAGCCTATGGCAATAACTATAAAATGGGCTACAAAGGTCATGACCGCTCATTAACCGGTTTCGGATTAGAATGGGACTATATCATCATTCACGAGAGCGGACACGAGTGGTTTGGTAACAACGTTACCGCCCGCGACATGGCAGACAACTGGATACACGAAGGTATCACCTCCTATTCCGAATCATTATTTACGGAGCGCCTGCTGGGCAAAGAAAAAGGAATGCAATACAGCAGAGGTCTTTGGCATAACATCAGAAACGACAAGCCGGTGATAGCACCTTATGGCGTCAATGAAGAAGGCACCGGCGACATATACGAGAAGGGCGCAGCCATCATGCACATGATACGGGTGATGACAAACAATGATGATAAATTTCGAACCATGCTCAGGGGCCTTGGTAAGGAGTTTTACCACGCAGTAGTAACCACAGAGCAAGTAGAACAATACATCAGCAAAAACACCGGACTTAACCTAAAAGCATTTTTCGACCAATACCTCCGTACTATCGATATCCCAAGGCTTGAATACTTCGTAAAAAATAATGAACTCAATTACAGATTCGAAAATGTTGTTACAGGTTTTTCACTCCCGATAACTGCAACTGCAGGAGAAAAAAAGACAACATTAAAACCCACAACTGAATGGCAAAAAACTAAATGGGATGGAGGATACAATATCGACTTCAGTAATGATTTTTTAATAAAAGTGAAAAAATAAGTGTTTATTTGGTAGCATAATAAGCTACCTGATGTCGGTAAAAAATAAAAAAACAAACACACAACAACCCAACACCAAACCACCAATAACAGTTGAAACTGCAGACACCCCTTTCCATGTGCCTGGGTTTATTATTTATATACTGTTGTTGTTGACAGCCGTGGTATATAGCAGTGCATTGCAAAATGGCATTACTTATATAGACGATGACATGTACCTCTACAAAAATCCCTACCTGCGGGATTTCAGTTTTGAAGGGATAAAAGCAATCTTCACTTCATTTTATGAATATAACTACCACCCGCTCACTACACTCTCCTGGTGGGCAGAGTATAAGTTGTTTGAATTCAATCCGCTACCCTACCACGCCTTCAATGTATTGCTGCACCTTATCAATACATGGTTGGTATATACACTTGCTGCCCGTCTAAGTGGTCGTAGTATTACTGCTATCATCGTCGCAGCTCTTTTTGCCCTACATCCCATGCACGTAGAATCGGTAGCCTGGATTTCTGAACGCAAAGGATTGCTAAGTGCGGTATTCTATTTTATAGCATTACTTCAGTATCTGAAATACAGTGACAGCGGCTATCAAAAGAAAAACTACATACTGTGTCTATTGGCTTTTGTCGCTTCGCTTTTGTCCAAATCGGCAGCGGTTACCTTACCGGTACTCATGGTAGCCATCGACCTGTACAAGGGCAGAAAAATAAGCACTAAGCAACTATTGGAAAAGGCACCATTTCTGCTGCTGTCTGTACTTTTTGGAGTGCTGGCCATCATGTCGCAGCGGGCAGGCGGTGCTCTCAACGACATATCGGCTACGTATGGCATCGTCAACAGATTATTCCTTTTCACGTCAGGTATAGCATTTTATTTCATCAACCTGTTTGCCCCTTTCAATCTCTCTGCTATACACTACTTCCCCAACATTGATAATGGCATTCTTCCCTGGCAATACTATGCCTCACTGCCTTTGCTTGTTGCTGTTCTGTGGTTTGTACTCCGAAAAAACAAGCTAAAAAAAGAGATGGTATTTGGTACTGCTTTTTTTCTGATTTGTATTTCGGTCATGCTTCAGATTATCACTGTTGGGTCTGCTTTGGCTGCAGAGCGGTATACCTATGTATCCTACATTGGTTTGTTTTACATTGCCGGGCAGTGGGTAGCCGGCATAGGCGACAAACAAAGAGGCATCTTCACCGGAACATTTATTGCAATTGTAATAGCATATGCATTGCTTTCCTGGAAGCGAATTGCTGTTTGGAAGGACACAGATACCCTTTTCACAGATATCATAGCTAAAAATCCGAACAATAATTACAACTATCTCGTCCATTATCATTGGGGTGAATCAGCTCAGGAAAACGGGGCAATAGATGCAGCAATTGGCCATTACTCTGACGCTATTGAGATAAACCAAAACTATCAGAATGCCTACCTGAAACGGGGAGAAGTACTGGATGCCAGCGGGAAAGTAATATATGCAATTCTCGACTTCAACGAGGCGATTCGTATCAACCCAAAATCAGCCATTGCATACAACAATAAAGGCTGGGCCTACTTTGAAATTGGCGACAAAGTGCTATCCATCGCCAACCTTGATACAGCCATTATGCTCGACAGCAAGCTGGCTACTGCCTATAATAACCGGGGGTGGGCAAAGCTGCAATACAGCGACACTACATCTGCAATCAGGGATTTCAATAAGGCCATTATTGAGGCGCCTACATTTACCAAGCCCTACTACAACAGAGCGCTCATTAAATCATTAAAAGGTGACTATGCAGGAGCTATAGGCGACTACTCCGCGGTAATAAAATTGCACAAAGACGATGGCTTGGCCTACTACAATCGTGGGCTGTCCTACTTAAAGCTAAACGATAAGAAAAATGCATTGGAAAATTTCAGACTTGGCGCAGATCTCGGTAATAATGACGCCAAAGACGCACTAAAATACATGAAACAATAACTAAACACGCAGCGAATTATCTATATATAGCATTAAAAAACCTTGCGCTTTCACACCTCTACGGTAAAAAAGCAAGACCTACTTATCGAATAAGCATACCTTTACACTTCAATACAATTTTATTTTTGAGTTTTAAATATTATCCATTACCTTTGCAGTCCTTAAAAAATAAAATTAATGGCAAACCATAAAGCAACCAAAAAAGACGTACGTCAAAGTGAAAAACGCCGTGACCGCAACCGTTATTACGGCAAAACCACTCGTAATGCCATACGTACTCTGTTGGCAAATACTGATAAAGCGTCTTCTTCAGAAGAACTTAGCAAAGTAATATCTATGATTGACAAGCTTGCAAAACGCAATGTAATACACAAAAACAAAGCAGGCAACCTGAAATCAGGTATTGTAAAAAGAATTAACGCTCTGGCATAAGCCATTTCTACTATTATTGCACCCGTCCCGCAATTGTTTGCGGGACGGTTTGTTTTTTTCGCTACCGAATACTTATTACAACTTCTTTATTACAGATTAGAGTTTCTATAATCAAGTCGTCGTTTTCTACTCTTCTTTAACAAATCGGTGCGTAATACTGCTTTTTATAAGCATTGTTTTATAGTACCTTTGCACCTCAAAACAGGTTCTTTTTTATATGATTAGCCGCAGGAATATCCGTGTCAAGGTGATGCAAACGCTATACACACTTTCTTCTCACGAAGATGGAGCGCAGGGAAATAAAGCAGCAGCAACAAGGATACTTGATGATAAGCTAAAGCATGTACTGGATTTATTTACAGTTTCCGTACTATACACTATTCGTATAGCACAATATGCCGACACTGACGCCCGTCAGCGTGCATCAAAATATCTTACAACTGCCGACGACTTAAATGCTGATTACAGAATAGCAGAGAATAGTTTTGTACAGAGTTTACTGGCCAATGAGTCATTTCTCACCAAGGTTAGAAATGATAAACTGGAAAGGTATATTGACGAGAGCTACCTCAAAAAAGCCTTTCATCAGCTGCAGAAAACCGACGAATACATACAGTATATTGCCGCCACAAAGCTCACTCCTGCTACCGACAAAGCTATTTTACAGTTTGTTTGGGAAAAACTGATTATCGAAAACGAAGAAATGTTATCCCACTTTGTCGATGACCTACCCGGCTGGGAAGATGACGGAGAACTGATAATAATGCTTATGCAGAACTTCTTCAAAGGCAGCTCACGTGTCGACTTCATAAAGCTGCTCTCAGGCGAGAAAAAACAATATGCACACGACCTGTTGCTGGCGGTGATAGACAAAGACCCGCACTGTATGGAACTCATCACACCCAAACTTACCAACTGGGACAAGGAGCGTGTGGCTATGATAGATATGCTGCTGCTGCGGATGGGGGTTTGTGAATTTCTGTTTTTCCCTACCATACCTTCCAAAGTAACCATAAATGAGTACATAGATATAGCCAAGCAATACAGCACCCCTCAGAGCGGTCAGTTTGTAAACGGCGTACTCGACAACATACTAAAGGATCTGGTAAAGGAGAATAAAATAAACAAAACAGACAGACAAAAAAACTAACTGATTGTAATTGTAAATACTTTTACTAACAGATAAAACAATGAAACGTTATCTTATTATCCTCACGATGGCTCTCTCTGCCTGCGGCAACAGTAAGCAGGCTGACAGTGCTGGCAATATGCCTGCCAGCATTGTAAACAATCCGTTGAGCGCATCAGGCATTGACTCCGCAGCTGCAGCTACAAAACCTGTGATGACATTCACCGATACACTGCACAATTTCGGCAACATAAAGGAGGGCGAAGTAGTATCCTGTGAATTTTCATTTGCCAATATCGGAAAGTCTCCACTTATTATTAGTTCTGCAGCAGGCTCTTGCGGCTGCACCGTGGCAGACTATCCCCACGACCCCATTCTACCCGGACAGGCAGCAACCATGAAAGTAACATTTAACTCGGCAGGCAAGCCCGGACATCAGGAGAAGGCAATTACACTCCAGACAAACACCGTAAAGAACATACACATGCTCTATATACAGGCCGAAGTAAATAAAAAGCAATAAAAGCAATCATTTTTTTTAATCATAACAATCAACAAAAATGCAAGTAAATTCAGCAACATTATTCCTGCAGGCAGCACCCGCACCAGGCGGTGGCATGATGCCAATCTTTCTAATGGTAGGTATGTTTGTGGTGATGTATTTCTTTATGATACGCCCACAGGCAAAGAAAGCAAAAGAACAGAAGAAATTTGCAGACAGCATAGCAGCCGGCGAGCAGGTAGTCACTACTGCTGGTATTCATGCCCGCATCAACCGCACTAACGATGATGGCACCTTGCAGCTCGAAATCAGCCGTGGTACATTCATGACCATTGAGCGCTCAGCCGTATCTATGGAAATGACAGCAGCTGCCCGTAAAAAAGCTGGTGTTACGACCGAAGTAGTAGCTGCCAAGTAATAAGTAAGCATATTGTTTTGTGTACCTTGTGCCACCGCCTGCCGATAGGTGGCGGATAGATTGTAAGTATATAGTTGGTCACTTTTCTAGAGGCAATAACATTATACCAGTATGCTTAAAGTAGGTATTACAGGTGGCATAGGGTCGGGAAAATCATTGGCATGCCGGGTGTTCGCAACGCTCGGCATACCCATTTTTTATGCCGATGATGCCGCCAGGCACCTTATGGAGCATGACACCTCACTCAGGCAATCTATTATTCAACTACTGGGACCAGAATCCTACACCGCAAACAAGCCAAATAGAGAACGAATTGCTGCAATAGTATTCAGCAATCCCGAGAGGCTAAAGGAACTAAACTCTTTAGTGCATCCCGCCACTATCGGTTATGCCAATGAATGGATACAACGGCAAACCAGCCATTACATCATAAAAGAGGCAGCAATTTTCTTTGAAAGCGGCAGCTACACAGAAATGGATGTGATGATAGGTGTATTTGCACCTCAGGAATTGCGAATAGCCCGAACCATGAAGCGCAGCAACCTCTCTCGCGAAAAAGTGTTAACTATTATAGCCCGCCAAATGAATGAGGATGAAAAAATGAAACGCTGCAACCATGTAATTGTAAACGACGACATACAAGCATTGCTGCCACAGGTACTGCACTTACATGAGCTGCTTCTCAAAAAGAAACAGGAACTTTAATTTCCTAAAGACACCTTTCATTCTACTTTACTAACCACCAACATTCGTAAGAGAATGTTAATTAAAGACACTACCGTCCATTATCACACCCCGCAGCAGAAATAATTAAAATATTTTTTCGTTGTTTTATCCTGGCAGCACTATTGGTGCGGCACACGCACCTATGAAACGTCTATTGCTCCCTACAATCATCTGTCTTTTCGTTGTACAGTTATGCGCTGCCCAGTCTGTATACCAGATAAAAGGAACTGTTGCAGATACCCTTATCAGCTCTCCTTTATTCCTGTCATCTGTAGTACTTTTGCGCAGTGAGGATACCGTTATTGAAACTTTCACCAGAGCCAATGATACCGGGGCATTTACCTTACAAACCTCCAAACCAGGAAAGTACCTGCTGCAGATATCACGCCCCGGCTACGCCGAATACTCGGATGTAATTACACTCACTGAGCCGGTTACTAATTTGGGCACTATAGCCATGCTATCCAAAGAACACATGCTCAAAGAGTTTGTTTTTACACAACAGGTAGCTGCGATAAAGATAAAAGGCGATACCACTGAGTATATGGCTGATAGTTTCAACGTAAAAACCGGTGCTAGTGTGGAAGACCTTCTGAAAAAACTACCGGGCATACGGGTAGACAAAAACGGACAAATAACAGCACAGGGCGAAACGGTACAGAAAGTGTTGGTAGATGGCGAAGAGTTCTTCTCTGACGACCCCAAAGTAGTAACTCAGGGGCTACAGGCGAATACCGTAGAAAAGGTACAGGTGTTTGATAAGAAAAGCGATCAGGCATTGTTTACCGGTATTGATGATGGCGAAAAAACGAAAACGATAAATCTACAGCTAAAGGAAAACATGAAAAAAGGTTTCTTTGGCAAGGCAGATGCAGGCGGTGGCTCAGACGGCTACTTTCAGGAGCAATTGATGGCAAATGCTTTTAAAGGCAAGCGACAGGCCGCCGTTTTTGGAATTGCGTCCAATACGGATAAAGTAGGGCTGGGCTGGCAGGAGAACGACAAATACGGCGGTGGTAGCATTACCGAGATGGGCGACGATGGCTCTTACACCATGTATAGCAACAACTACGACGAATTTTCGGGTTGGGATGGAACCTACCGTGGCGATGGGCTGCCGAAGGTTTGGACAGGTGGCGCACACTTTGCCAACAAGTGGAAGGAAGACAAACAACACCTGTCCGGCAGCTACAGGTATGCATTACAGCAGGTAGATGCTACCGGCAGCAATAGCAGATTGTTTACACTTGGTGGCGACTCTACCCGAATAAACAGGGAAAACAAATACCAGTTCAATACCGGCGAACGACACAAAGTAAACGGACTCTATGAATGGAAAATAGATAGCACTACCAGCCTGAAACTAATAGTAAATGCCGGCAAAAAAAAATCAAATATCTCTTCCCGCTACCTTACTGAAACCTACAACAACGTATCCGGCACTGATGGCAACAAAACCAGCAATGAAAGAAATATACGCTCGCTTACTAATGAGCAGTCACTGAGTACCAACCTGCTGCTGCGAAAGAAGTTTGCTAAAAAAGGCAGGACATTCTCTCTGGACATCAACCAGAACTACAATGACACCAAAGGCACCGGCCAGCTTGGCTCCAAAACCTATCTTTCGGACATAACAGGCACTACTATTCCCGACACAGCCCGTATAGACCAGAGGAAAGTAAATAACAGCAACCTCCTTTCTTTCTACAGCAAAGCCACCTACACCGAACCATTATCCAAAGCTGCATTTATAGAAGCAAACTACTCCGTAAACATCAACAACAATACTGCACTCAATTCCTCTTACGATAAGCTACCGGCTGCCAGCGATTACACCGTATTGCGCGATAGCTTTAGCAGCAACTATCGCTTCAATATACTCACCCATCGCGGAGGGCTCAGTATGAAGTTTGTGTACAAAAAACTAAGCTACTCCTTCGGTAGTGATATATCCAATGCTTCCTTCCTGCAAACGGATATGCTGCATGGCGACACATCCCACAGGTACAACTTCATCAATGTTTTCCCTAAGGCTAATTTCAGCTACAAAATGTCGAAGCAGACAAGCATCAACCTGTCTTACAACGGCAATACGAAGCAGCCCACCATTGCACAGATACAACCGCTAAACCAGAACACCGACCCGCTAAACATAGTAGTAGGCAACCCCGAACTGAAGCAGGAATTCACAAACCGGTTCGGGCTTAGATACAACAACTATAAAGTACTTAGCAATAGTTACACTTATGCTGGCATAACATTCACACCGGTTTCAAATGCTATAAGCACTGCACAGTATACAGATGGGGCCCTTAACACCACCCGATACATAAATGTAGATGGCAACTACTCCGGCAACTGGTACTCGGGCTACAGCTTCCAGCTAAAGAAGCCGGAACTAAAAATACAACTGTCGTTCGATGGAAACACCAGCCGGACAAACAATATGATCAACGACCAAAAGAATGTAAACAACAACAATTCCTTTGGTTTTGGCCCTACTTTCAGTTACGAAAAAGAAAACAAATATGAATTTAGCTGGAACCCAAATGCCACCTACAATGACAACCGGTCTACCGTCAACTCAATGACAATCAACTACTGGGTGCTTGAAAATGAGCTGATGGCAGATGTGCAAATCACAAAGGATATAGACATGGGCAGCACGGCAAACATCATGCTGCGCGAGCAGACTGTTGTATTCACAGACAACAACCGGATTATCAAATGGAACGCTTATGTATCGAAGAAGTTCCTGAAGAAAAAGGACCTGATGCTCAAGCTGTCTGTTTTTGATATACTGAACCAGAACCTTGGTTTTACCCGCACCGCACAGGGCAACATGATTACCCAAAACAGCTACAACACCATTCGCCGCTATGGCATGCTCAGCCTCACATGGAATTTCAAATACACACCCGGGGCAACCGTATCGGACGATGACGATGATGATTAAGAACTTGTAAACCATAAGCATGAAACGAATTTTGATACTTATTCAAATACTGTTGATTGGTGCCGGCGGCACCAGCGCACAGTATATTCTTAGCGGCAGGATAGAATATGAACGCAAGATTCATACCCATGCCCGTATGAAAGACTATGGCGATGACAACAACTCGTGGTATGCCCGTATGAAGTCGCAGATACCCAAGTTCAATAACACCTATTTCGATCTTACCTTCGACAGAAACCGCAGCATCTACAAACCGGGCAGAGAGGGCGATCCTCAGCCACGGTCATGGACCAGTGACCCAGCCTTTGACAATGTAGTGTATACCGACCTTGCCGCCCGCAAGGTAACGGCCGTAAAACAGGTATATGAGCAGAAATTTGTGGTACAGGACAGCATGCGGAAAATAGACTGGAAACTGAAGAACGAAATACGCACCATAGCCAATTACAAATGCCGCAAAGCAGTAGGCATCATCTGCGATTCGGTATATGTTGTTGCATTCTACACCGAAGATATACTGGCAAGCAGCGGCCCTGAGATGTTTGGCAATCTGCCAGGCATGATACTGGAGCTCGCCATACCCCGCCTGCATACTACCTGGGTAGCCACTAAGGTAGAGGTGGTATCTGCTAAAGACGAAGATTTTGCAATGACCACCAAGGGCAAAAAAGTAACATCGCTGGAGCTGTACGAAGCGATACAAAAAGGGCTCAAGGACTGGGGCAAGTGGGCTGCCCGCAACATCTGGCTTACTAGTTTATAACTTTACATAAGCTTATAGAAACAATCAATAAGGCGATGCCAATACCTGCCTATATTTGTATCTCATCAATAAATAATCACACACATGAAACGCAACGCAACCGCCGTATGGAACGGCTCAGGAAAAGAAGGTAATGGCAAAATGTCTACACAAAGCACTACACTCAATCAGGCACAATACTCTTACGTTAGCCGCTTCGAAGAAGGCGTAGGGACCAATCCCGAAGAACTGATTGCGGCTGCTCATGCAGGCTGTTTCTCTATGAAGCTGTCCTTCGTGCTGGGTGCAGCAGGCTTCACTCCCGACAAAATTGAGACCCGTTGCGACATAACGCTGGATAGTGGTGCTGTAACAACCAGCGAGCTTTCTGTAACTGCTTCAGTACCCGGAATCACACCGGAAAAATTTCAGGAATGTGCTGAAGATGCCAAGACTAACTGTCCAATATCTAAGCTCCTCAATTGCAACATTCTGCTGAGTGCTACACTTGCATAAGCGCAATACTCAGGATCTATAATATTTACCACTATGCCCTTTCTCCGAGAGGGCATAGTCATTTCAAAGATAATGCTGATTTTCAAGCCCGATAGTAGTATTGTCGCGGTGAGCCGCGCCGAACCGTGACATGCTCAGAGTTTGTTCTATTGCCCAATTAGCATACTGAAATATTGGTAGCGATATATTCCTACTTACGTCATCAACCCCTCCAGCTTACGGAAGTTCTCCGCCGGCGATACACCCTCCCATAATATCTGATAGATGATGGTAGCCATGGGCAGCGCTATGCCATACTTGGCAGATACTGCCTGCATACCCCGGGCGGCATAATACCCCTCTGCCACCATATTCATCTCCAGCGTTGCAGCCTTTACGGTATAGCCCTTACCTATCATAGCACCAAAGGTGCGGTTGCGGCTATGTAGCGAGTAACAGGTCACCAGCAAGTCGCCCAGGTAGGCACTTGTATGAAAATCGGGCTGCTCATCAGACGGATGTACCTTCTCGAAATGCTGCTGCAGGAAGCCATACATCTCCCGGTAACAGTTGGTAGCATACACACTCAGAAAGTTGTCGCCATAGTCGAGCGAATTGGCAATACCGGCACCTATAGCATAGATGTTTTTGAGCACGGCGGCAAACTGCGCCCCCCAAATATCGTGGTTGTGGGTCGTATTGATATAAGAGTTATCAAAAGCCGACGCCAGACTCTGTGTCAGCGCATCGTCCAGCCCCGAAAAAGTAAGGTACGAAAGCCGCTCGGCAGCCACCTCTTCAGCATGGCAGGGACCGGTTATAGACACGTACTTTTCTATAGGTAAGCCCAGATGAGCCGTCATGTAGTCATTGAGCAGCAGATTGCAGTCGGGCAGTATCCCCTTTATGGCAGATACTACATTCTTCTTTTGCCAGGTAGTACCCGGTATAGCACTTATTATTTCCTGCGTATAGGCCGATGGTACTGCAACAATTACCGTATCGCACTTTTCCATCATTGCGTGCAGGTCCTTTGTAGGGAAAATGGTATCAGGTATAAACCTTACAGACGTGAGATAATGAGGATTGTGGTGTCGGTTCTGCAGATTTTTAATCGCCTCATCATTGCGCACCCACCAGTGTATCTTCCGACCATTGTCTGTCAATATCTTGGCAAGAGCAGTACCCCAGCTTCCGTTACCTATTATACCTATTTGTCCCATCATATGCTTCACAGTATTTCCCCGTAAAAATAATAGAAATGCAATGCAATTAACTACTAATACTCTTGTTTCACCAACCTTTGTTGTCTGCCCATGTTACCCTACTTTTCTTTTTGCTTCGCCAAAAAGAAAAGTAGCAAAAGAAAAAGGCGATTTTTTGCCAAAGGCTCCGCCGGCAAAAAAATAGCTATACGCTGTTATCTAAAGCTATTTTCAGCACCATGGCGCTGGCTTTCTGCCTATCACTTACTTCTATTTCAGGGTGGCAACCACTTTTAGCTTTAGAATTAGTTTATTAGTGTCATCAACCACATCTTCGGCATAAAGAATGCGCCATCATATGCTCTGCAATTCAGCCTCTATCAACAAATATAACTAAACATTAAATGTATTTTTCTTGATTAAATCATGCAGACTTTTTTTATCCATTTGAGGTAATTTTTCTGCAATAGTATCACCCTTTGTGACCTTAGTGTCCTTTGCCTGCCTGCCGCAGGCAGGTGGTGAAACTTTCTATACCCCCTTTGCGTCCCCGCGCCTCAGCGGTAAAATCCAAAACACGAACATCCCCTTTGCGTCTCCGCGCCTCTGCGGTAAAACCCCGCTACCCCACTTCGCTTTTCAGCTCTTTATCACTACCTGTCGCCACACGTGAGCCCTTGTAGAAAAACACCAGAAACACGCCTGTTATTACCAGTATCACCGACAGTATCTCTGCCTGACTAGGTTTTATAAAACCCCAATCGTACTTATAGTTCACGCGCACCAGCTCAACCAAAAAACGCTCCACACCTGCCAATATCAGGTAAGTGCCAAACATCTGCAGCGTACCTGTAAGCCTTTTGCGTATAGCCCACATAAACGAAAACAGCAGCACACAGGTAATAGCCTCATATACCGACGTAGGAAATACACTCACCGGCAGCACATTGCAGTATTCGCCCACACAGCCTTGTATGGGCATACCCTCATGACCTACATTGTGCGGATACACCATGCCATAAATCCAGTCTGGCAGCCACGATGGGGCAGAGAAATGCGCATACGGCGTATCGCCTACCATGTGCAGGGCATACTTGGTGTCAGCATCGGTAGCGGCACGCATAGTACCATCGGGATTGGCAAGGTAGGCAATATTGTAGATACCCCAGTCGCCATCGCCCGAGAAGTGGCAACCCAGCCT
>JAIOYR010000077.1 GCA_021740995.1 Taibaiella sp. | reverse complement strand
GGCTGCCCGAAATTATTTTCTGGGTAGGTGGGAGTGTCCTATACCTACATCGCCGGCTTGTAATGCCAATTGTATGGGATGTATTTCGTTCCAGCCAGAGGACGAAACGATCGTTTCCCCACAGGATCGCCTACAGTTTAAGCCTACTGCAGCTGAAATTGTAGAGTTCACAGTTCCACATCTCGAAACCACGCCTTATCCTATTGTTAGTTTTGGGCAGGGTTGTGAGGGTGAGCCATTATTGATGTGGGAGACCATAAAGGAAGCCATAAAAGAAATAAGAAAACATACCACCAAGGGCAGCATAAATATCAACACCAATGGCAGTAAGCCCGCTGCGGTAGAACAACTTATGCTGGCAGGGCTCAACAGTATTAGAGTAAGCCTCAACTCTGCACAGGCTGATATTTACACCAAGTATTACAGACCCAACAATTATACTTTCGAGGATATAGTAGAGAGTCTGCGCGTGGTGAAAAAGCACGGTGGTTGGGCATCAATCAATTATTTTGTATTCCCAGGTATGACTGATAGCATTGCTGAGTTTGATGCTCTTTGCGAGTTGATACGTACCACCGGTTTGGACATGATACAGTGGCGTAGCTTCAATATTGACCCTGATTGGTATCTGGGTAAAATGGGAATTGGTGATACGGGAGAGTGTATGGGAATCAAACAAATGATGGAACTGATTCACGAAGAGTTCCCTGAGGTTAAGTTTGGCTACTTCAACCCACCTGCCGAAAGAATGAAAAACTTTGATGTGGACTTTGCTCACTAGTCCAAACCAAAGTTTTTCAGGGATTTTGTCAGATAAATAGCATTTCAAAGCAATAGAAGTAGTTTCCTACTTCAGGTTGCAGTTAATTCGATGGTTTCAGCAAGAAGAAATATGCTGCTGCCCAGGTTGGTTCCACGTTATTTATAAATCCAATTACATTACTTGATTGATCAAAAACCGGACCGGTAGCCTGCCTTATACTGCCTATTTTTACGTGCTGGTTATTCTCTATGGTGCCATCAAGCTTTATATAGGCAACTGTTTTTCTGTTTTTATCCTGAATTTCGCTGTCATTGATTAAGAATCCCAATGTATTTGCCTGTAAATCTGTAATTCGGCCATCTGGTTGAAAAAGTCCGATTGTTTTTTTGTCTTGATTTTCAATTATTGAATGGTGTATGTATGCAATTACATTTTTTTTGCCATCCTGTACAGCATGGAGCGCATCTAAATCCTGTGCAACGGCAATATTGGCAAATATACCCAGACCAAGAATAAGCAATAATTTTTTCATCTTATTTAGTTTTATGCTATCGCAAGTTATTTAATTTCTCCGATATTTTTGTGTATTTTTTGCAAAAAAATTATAATGTAACTGCTGGTTAATTTTTCAAAACAATAAATCAACAATTTTTATCTTGATTGCTGTTTTTCAACCTATTATCTGTTTTTTTTCCAGTTGCTTTTTCCTGTTGTTTTGCTGTTTTTTGATTCTGAATTCATGCTTGCAGAATCACCAAAACTGCTGTTGTGCTTTGAGTTTTCCCAAATATACGCTGATAGCAACGCGGCTACTTCTTCGGTTACTACATCATCAGAAAGCAGATACTCCGGTTTGAAATACTTGTCTATGAACTTTGTGTCAAAATTCCCAGACACAAAAGCTGGTTGTTTTACTGCCCACTTGCCAAACTGAAGTGTGGTTTTTATACCCTTAATATAATACTCATCTATTGCGCGGCAAAGGCGTTCTATAGCCTCGGCTCTGGTGGGAGCATGTACTACAAGCTTTGCCAGCATAGGGTCGTAAAAGATCGGGATATCCATGCCTTCTTCATAGCCATCGTCTACTCTTATGCCGGGGCCTTTAGGTGGCTGGTACATTTCCAGTTTTCCGGTGTCCGGCAGAAAGTTATTTAGTGGGTCTTCGGCACATACCCGCAACTCTATAGAATGGCCATTTATCTTTAGCTCATCCTGTGTAATAGAAAGTACATTGCCTTGTGCTACATTTATCTGTTCCTTCACCAGGTCTATGCCGGTTATCATTTCTGATACGCAATGCTCTACCTGCAAACGCGTATTCATTTCCAGAAAGTAAAATTTCAAATCTTCATCTACGAGAAATTCTACAGTGCCTGCGCCATAGTAGTCGCAAGACCGTGCTGCAGCCACCGCACACTCACCCATCGCCTTGCGTATGTCTGGTGTGAGGCAGCTTGATGGCGCCTCTTCTATTAGTTTCTGATGGCGGCGTTGTATACTACACTCGCGCTCAAAAAGATAAACATAGTTTCCGTGCTGGTCACCCATCAACTGGATCTCAATATGCTTAGGTGAGCCTACATACTTCTCTATAAACACATCATCATTGCTGAAAGAATTAAGGGCTTCGCTTTTGGCCGCACGCACCTGCTCCTCAAACTCTTCGTCGTTATTTACAATGCGCATTCCTTTACCACCACCGCCTGCAGATGCTTTCACCAAAATGGGGTAGCCTATCCCGCTGGCAATTTTTCGGGCTTCATTTATATTTTTTACAGGCTCTTCAGTGCCTGGCACCATAGGTACATTGAACTTTTTGGCTGCTTGTTTTGCACCTATTTTGCTACCCATCACTTCAATAGAGTGGGCAGATGGTCCTATGAAAATTAACCCTGCATCAGAAACAGCTTTTGAGAACCCGGCATTTTCGCTGAGAAATCCATAACCGGGATGGACGGCATCGGCACCGGTCTCCAACGCTACTTCTATTATTTTGTCGCCACGCAGGTAAGACTGCGCTGACAAAGCAGGTCCTATGCAAATTGCCTCGTCGGCATATCTAACAAAAGGCATAGTTCTGTCTGCCTCAGAGAAAACAGCGACAGTTTTTATACTCATTTCCCTTGCAGTGCGCATGATACGCATGGCTATTTCGCCCCTGTTTGCTACAAGTATTTTGTTTATTTTTCTTGTCTTTACGTTTTCGCTCAGTGTACTTGCTGAATGCTTGACCGGTGTATGGCTCATAAAGTGCTAAGGTAATGAGAATTTAAATTATTGTTGACAAGATTGTATACTCCTAAATCTATGAACCAAACTCTTTTCGCTATTTTGCGTCACAAAACTAAAAGGTGATAGTCAGATTCCGTATAATATTGTTTTTTTTATCGCTTGTATTCATTGTATTCAGTGCTCATGCGAATCCCAAATATGAGTTGAATAAAGGCTGGCAGTGTATAAGGGCGAATAAAACAGAAAAAACAGGCGAAGAAATATCTGCTCCGGGCACAAAACTAAGCGGGTGGATGCCTGCGGTAGTCCCCGGAACAGTGCTTACATCTCTGCTATATAACAAACTAATACCTGACCCTTTTTATGGAATGAACAATAAGCAGATACCTGATATTTTTGATTCAGGTTGTCATTATTATACTTATTGGTTTGTTACAGATTTTATTGAGAAGGCAGTTGCCGGTGAGCATGTATTACTTCATTTCAGAGGTGTGAACTACGGCTGTAACATATATGTAAACGGTAAAAAGCTCAATGCAACAGAGCTGAATGGGATGTTTATTAGGCGAACAATAGACATAACTAATTATCTGACAAAAGATGGTAAAAACAGGTTAGCGGTAATTGTATTTCCCCCAGAGCCTGTAGGCAACCCAAATGGAGGGCAGGGTGGCGATGGTACAATAGCGCGAAGTATCACCAATCAGTACACAGCAGGTTGGGACTGGATACAGCCCGTACACGACCGAAACACCGGTATTTGGGACAAGGTGTACATTGAAAGAACCAAGGCCGGAAAACTGGAAGATATACACGTGGTAAGCCGCGTGCCTGGTAAAAGAACCAATGACGAACAGCAGTCACCTGCCATGCTACAGGTAAGTGCTACGGTGAGAAACAGAGGGGATAGAGTGATGAATGGTGTAGTGCAGTATGAGTTGCAGGGCAGGGTATTGTCGCAAAGAATATCTGTGCCGCCACACGCCTCTGAGCTTGTAGTCCTGCCGACGGCCGGTATCAAAAACCCCAAACTTTGGTGGCCAAATGGTTACGGACGGCAGGATATGACCCGTATTACCATGCGCCTGCTGGCAGATGGAATGGGGCTTTGCGATGAAGAAGATGTGACATTTGGTATACGGGAAATAAATACAGCATGGAATACCAAAACGCAAAGCAGGGAGATATATGTAAATGGTCATCGGGTGTTTATCAAAGGAGGAAACTGGATACTATCGGACGCTATGCTGCGTTTCTCAAAAGAAAGATATGATGCCGAATTGCGTTATCACAAAGACATGAACCTGAATATGGTGAGGGTATGGGGAGGAGGTATCACCGAGCGACCTGAATTTTATGATGCGTGCGATAAATATGGACTGCTGGTGATGCAGGATATGTGGATGACCGGCGACTGTAACGGACGGTGGCACGATACGTACAAAAAAGATGATACAACCAAGCGCAGGAAGTACCCCGATGACCACAAATTGTGGCTTGCCGCATGCGAAGACCAGATAAAAATGCTGCGCAATCATCCCTCACTTGCTATGTGGTGCGGGGGCAATGAGTTTCCTCCTCCTGTAGATATGCTGATACATTTGAGAGATTCTATTCTGCCACGGCTCGACGGCACCCGATACTTTTTCGAACATTCTAATCACGATAGCATGTCGCTACATGCTCATGACGGGCCTTACACTATACAAAAAGAGAAACATTTCTGGGAGCACAAGTCTTATGGATTCAATTCAGAGGTTGGCTCTGTGGGCATAGGCGATATAGAATCACTGGAGCGATTCATACCTGCTGCAAACCTCGTACCCCCGTTGTACGAACGGGTAGGCGGTAAATGGTTTGCTGATTCTGTCTGGCAGTATCATAAGTACAGCAGCTACGACTCTGCTGTAGAGGCATACGGACATCCGTTGAATGCATCCGATTTCGCCAAAAAAGCACAATTGGTAAACTATAACCAATACCGAGCGATAATGGAAGGCTTCCGATCGCGCATGTGGGACTGGTATACAGGAGTAATGGTGTGGAAAACACAAAACCCATGGACGGCAATGGTAGGGCAAATGTATGATGTGTATCTTGACCCTAATGCCGGAATGTTTGGATTGCAGTCGGGTGCAAAATCGCTGCACGTAATGTATGACCCCATATGGAAATCAGTGATGGTAGCAAATTCAGACCCTGCATTGTCTAAAAAAGTGAAGCTTAGATACATCATCTCAAAAGGCTCTAACAACATACAGGGCATCAATGATTCGGACTACGTGATACCGCCAGATACCTGTATTGTCATAGCAAGGGCACCCGATCTGGAAAGGCGCATAGATACCGCAGACAGCACCAGCGGCGGCTTTCTGGTATTGAGGCTTTACGACGCACCTAAGAGTATAGTAGACGATAATACCTATTGGTTTCCAGGAAAGGATGGTACTTACAAATGGTTATCATCCCTTCGTCCTGCCGAAATGGACATAACTGCCACAGCCAATGGAAAAGGTAAAATAATAGTGAGTATCAAAAACCGCTCAGATGCTAATTTTTCTTTCTTCAACCATTTTTCTCTTGTAGATGAAAGAACAAAAAAACGGATATTACCTGTTTTCTGTAATAATAACTATATTTCAGTTCCACCGGAGGGCAAAAAAACAGTAGTCATAGAATACAATGAGCAAAAAGGTATAACGCCCATGTTGTGCGTGGATGAATGGAACACCGGGAAAAGATATATTGACATTAAAAAATAAGGCGAAATGAAAAAGACATTATTGATTGCGTTTCTTACGATGCCGCTCGGCATATTTGCTCAAAAAAGCGACCCCAATATGGGGATAATTCCTGCGCCAGTGTCAATAAATAAAGGCAAGGGTGAATTTAAGTTTTCGCCGGAAACAATAGTGCTTGTAGACTCACCCAATCATAAGGCCGTTAGGTTTTTTGCCGAGTACCTGCGCAAGGCAGACCTTGCTACAAGTGTTACCGACCTCGCCACAATAGATAAAAAGCATCTTGGGTTAAAAAACACAGTAAAGCTATCGCTTAACTTCAAAGGCGATTTGCCACCGGAAGGATATGAATTGCGAATCACTGAGGATAATGTAGAAATCAAAGGAAATGGGGCAGGCGTGTTTTATGGCATACAGACACTCATTCAGTTGATGAAGAAAACATCTCCCGGCTCAGCTACTATACCCTGTGCGGTAATCAAGGATAATCCCCGCTTCCCTTACAGGGGAATGCATCTGGATGTAGCCCGTCATTTTTTTGATGTGGATTTTGTGAAGAAGTATCTGGATGTAATGGCTATGTACAAGCTTAATTACTTTCACTGGCATCTTACCGACGATCAGGGTTGGCGTATAGAAATAAAAAAATACCCTAAGCTCACAGAGATTGGCAGCAAGCGTGCACAAACCAAAATAGGCAGAGCATCTGGCCCCACTTTTGTGCCAGACCTGTATGACAATACCCCACATGGTGGGTTCTACACACAGGAGCAGGTGCGCGAGTTAGTAGAATATGCTTCTGCCAGATACATAAATGTAATACCGGAAATAGAAATGCCCAGCCATTCGCTGGCAGCACTGGCAGCCTACCCGGAACTGAGTTGCGATCCAACTAAGACATACAAAGTAGGAGAGACATGGGGCGGCTTCGATGACGTGTTTTGCCCTACAGAAGAGACTTTCAAATTTCTGTACGATGTGTTGAGAGAGGTGATGGATATGTTTCCCGGCAAGTATGTGCACATAGGTGGCGATGAGTGTAACAAGGTGGCATGGAAGAAGTCAGAATTTTGTCGTCAGTTGATAATAGATTCCAAACTAAAAAATGAAGAAGGGTTGCAGAGTTATTTTGTGGCCAAAGTAGAGAAGTTTCTGAATGCTCAGGGTGCTCAGATGATAGGCTGGGACGAGATACTGGAAGGTGGTCTTGCACCAAATGCTACGGTGATGAGCTGGCGTGGCGAGCGTGGCGGTATAGCTGCTGCACAACTAGGGCATGATGTGATAATGACGCCTGGAAGCGGCGGCATGTACTTCGATCATGCACAGAGCAAGTCGCCGCAGGAACCACTAAACATAGGTGGCCACGCACCACTTGAAAAAACATATAACTATGACCCCATCCCATCTGTACTCAACGCAGAGCAAAAGAAAAGAGTGATTGGAGTGCAGGCAAACCTGTGGACAGAATATATAGCCTCACCCGGCAAGGTATGGTATATGCTGCTGCCCAGAATGATGGCATTGTCTGAGACCGGGTGGTCGCCACAAAACGGTAAAGACTTTAAGAATTTTTCACAGCAGCGTATACCGCACCACCTCTTGCTTATAGATCAGGCAGGCTACAATTACCGGGTGCCGGTAGCCATAGGGTCTGCAGATACTACACTGAAAGGTAACAAATTCAAGATTGAGCTTACCCCATCGGTAGAGGGGGCTAAGATTCATTATACCATAGATGGCGGCGATCCTACCGAAAACGATATTGAATACACTGCCCCGCTGGAATTTGTAATACCAGAAAAGGGAGCAATTTCATTCAAAAGCATTGTTGTAACTGCCTCCGGAAAGAAGAGTGTAGCTACTACAATAAAGATGGAAAATTGACAAGGTCACTTTCGACTGCTCTCAGTTTCTCAGAATGTATCAAGGTTCAGAATTTCTCAAACTTACATTCGTGTAATGACATACTATTTCTCCTTATAATGAATGCTGTTTATTTCCAATTGTTACACCTCTGTTATAAGTTTTCTTTCCGCCATTAGCTTTTTTTGGCTTCTTTCCTTCATTTACTATCTTTATTGCAGTCCATTATCCGGGCTGTTAGCATTAACTATAGTATATTAGCAACAATGAGCCATCTTCCACCACTTATATCAGACCTAGCCTTAATAATGGGTGCAGCTGCAGTGGTGACATTGGTTTTTAAGCGGATGAAACAACCTACGGTTTTGGGTTATATTCTTGCCGGGGTAATGGTAGGACCTCATTTTCCTTTATTTCCCAGTATAGCCGACACAGCAAGTGTAGAAGTGTGGGCTCAGATAGGTGTCATTGTTTTGTTGTTTTGCCTCGGGCTCGAGTTTAGTTTTAAAAAACTAATTAGGGTAGGCGGAGCAGCTTCTATTACCGCAGTTACGCTTGTAGGTTTTATGTTGCTTTCAGGTTTTGGTATCGGTAAATTGCTCAACTGGCCCACTGCAGATTGTATTTTCCTGGGGGCTATGTTATCTATTTCATCTACTACTATTATTTTCAGAGCATTTGAGGAACTGGGCGTAAAGGAGAAGAAATTTGCAGGTTTGGTGTTTGGTGTGCTTGTCGTACAGGATCTCGTAGCTATACTGATGTTGGTGTTGTTGCCTACAATGGCTATGAGCAGCAATTTGTCGGGTGTGGCATTGTTGTTTCCAGTAGGTAAACTTGTGTTTTTTTTGGTGCTTTGGTTTGTGTCTGGTATATTCTTCCTGCCCACTGTCTTGCGTCGTGTAGGTAAGCTTATGAATGATGAAATGTTACTCATCAGTTCATTGGCACTGTGTTTTCTAATGGTAATGCTGGCATCAAGTGCAGGGTTCTCTCCGGCATTGGGGGCTTTTATTATGGGCTCTATATTGGCAGAGACACCCGTGGGTCATAAAATCGATCATCTTACCTTACCTATCAAAGAGATGTTTGGTGCCGTCTTTTTCGTATCGGTTGGTATGCTTATTGATCCTGCGATTATTCCCCAATACTGGCAGCAGATATTGCTTATATCGGGAGTAGTACTGGTAGGTCAGCCACTAAGTGCCATAGCGGGTTCATTATTATCCCGGCAACCGCTGAAGATAGCTGTACAGGCAGGCCTAAGTTTGTCGCAGATTGGGGAGTTCTCCTTTATTATTGCTACTATGGGGCTTACATTGGGGCTTACCAGTTCTTTTTTATATCCGATTGCAGTAGCAGTATCTGCACTGACGACTTTTACTACACCCTACATGATCAGGTTGTCTACGCCCTTTCTGGAGATGCTGAATATGCGACTGCCACAAAACTGGTTAATAGCTATAGACAAATATAGCCTTGAGGGACAAAAAGCAAAGCCAGTAAGCGACTGGAACAAATACTTAACTTCATATCTGTTGCAGACACTTGTTTATGCAATATTGGTTATTGCTATCATTCTTGTGGTGTCCAAGATAGTGCTGCCAGCATTGGGCGACCAAGGCAATCAGCCATTTATGCGCATGATTGCGGCTGTTGTTACTGTATTACTTACAGCACCTTTTTTATGGGCATTAGCCGTCAGAAAGATACACCCGGTTGCGGCAACTGCATTGTGGGAAACACGTTATTATCGAGGCCCTATGGTGTTGTTGCAGGTATTTAGACTTATAATAGCATTTGTGATATTAGGTTTCCTTGTGCACAATATTGTGTCGTATATATGGGCTTTGCTCTTGCTGATAGTTACTATTGTTGTCATTCTTGCCAACTATAGACGATTACAGCGGGTACACACCTGGGTAGAACGTAGATTTATGTCAAATCTGCACGAGAAGGAACAACAGGAAATCAAAGATAGCGGAGCGCACCTTACACCCTGGGATGCGCACATAACAAATTTTGCAGTATCAGCTCATTTCAAAGGAATTGGCAAAACGTTGATGGAGTTGAAATTCAGAGAAGACTATGGGGTGAATATTGCTATGATAAAACGTGGAGCTTTTACCATACAGGCTCCGGACAGGCAGGAGCGCATATACCCCGAAGATACACTGTATGTAATAGGCACCGATGATCAGGTGCTGGCTTTCAAGCAGCACCTGGACAAATATAGCCCCATACGCACCAAGAACATTTTGCCCGAAGATGAATTGACACTGCAACGTATTGAAATAGGAAAAGGGTCGCCACTTGCTGGAAAGAACATAAAGGAGTCGAAGATAAGGGAAAGAACCAAGGGGCTGATAGTGGGAATAGAGCGTAATGGCGAGCGCATACTAAACCCTGAGTCAACCGTTATACTGCAACCTCAGGATCTTCTCTGGATTGTAGGAAATACAAAGCGAATAAAGGTCTTGGAAAAAATGATGTCCGTAAAGCAAATGCCAGCAATGGCATCTGCTGATAGTGGTAAAAGTGATGAGTAAACACTTGTGTAAAGAAAATATAATAAGATGAATTTTTTTCAAAAATCAATATTAGTTCTTGTTGCATTATTAGCTCTATTCTTGTCCGGCTGCTTTCATCGTATGGCGCCCGGCAGCAAAGCAGGCAGGTACAACCAACAGAGTAATAATACGGTTTATACTGTAACTCCTTATGGTAGCATTATTCTTCCCGGCATATGGCAGCCTGGCAAGTATAACAAAGCCAGCAAGCAGCAGTATTATTACCGGGCAGACACCACAACCCTTATAGTATCAGTAGGGCCATGTAGTAATTTCTCTTTTGGTAAAGGTGAGGTAACAAATTTTGATTTTGTGAAGCGGTATTATGAAACAGAAGCAAAGTTTCAAATGCAGCTACAGGAGCAGACCCCTAAAATATTGGTTGAAGACTCTATCAAAAAGTATATGTTGTGGGTGGTACGCGAAGACGGAATAGACCAGTACTACCTATGTGGTGTGAAAGATTGTGCTTGCAAAGAATGTACTTACCGTACCCTCACGCTCAAAAATCGCCGGCTTACGGAGGCTCAGGCAAGAGCACTTCTTACAGGGATATTTATGAATCCCTAAGCTAACACAATTTCCTACTTTTGAGCCTTTATGAACAAGCCCGTTATCCTGCTACTACTTATAGCTACAATAGACAGGATAATACTGCAAGGTATATATCCTCTACTGCCGGTGATGATAGCAGACCTCGGTGTATCGGCAAGAGATAACGGTATTTTTATGGCTGTTACCTATTTGTCTATTGCTGCAGGTTCCTTTCTCACACCCAGAATTTTAGGGTATTATGGATCGGTGAGCAGGCTGTCGGTCTGGTTGTCAGTGTTTACTGCCGTGTCATTGGCGGCAATGGGTTGCGGCATGAGCTATGCCGGTTTTCTTATTGCTACTTCTGCTTATTGGTTTTTTTGCGGGGTGCAGATTAATATTTACAGTATAATAATGAGTTACATTAGTCCGCCAAAGCAGACGGGTAGTAATTTTGGCCTACTTGCCAATACAACCCTAATGGGTGCGGTTATCGGCAGTTTTTTTATTGGTCCTGTAATACATAACCTGGGTATATTATTTTCTTTTATTTTGTTTGGAGTGCTTACCGTCTTAGCCCGCACACTTATGTTGTTTTCTGATTTTGATGTAGTCTATTCTAAGCATAATGACCCTTCAGGCGATTTCAGAATTAGTGCTCGTTTGTGGCTGCTACTCATAGTCTTCAATACAGGTATTATGCTATCTTTTATCGGTAGGTTTAATCTTTCACTCATTATGAGAGAGTATCAATACGATATGGACAGCATCTCCTACATATTTGCCTGGGGTGCGCTTATTGTGTTTCCTTTCCCTTATTTGTTTGGGTTGCTCTCTCAGCGTGTATCGGGCAAGCTGTTGCTGGTAGTTTCTGTTGCTTGTGCTACGATTGCCATTGGCTTGCTTTACAACGGTAATACTTATTTCTCTTTTATTTCGGTTAGTTTTCTAATATGCATCATGACCTATTGCAGTCGGGGAGTTTCGCAGAAAATTATCTATGACATCTATCCACTCAGGCACCAGACCCATGCTCAGTCAGTATTATCTTCTGCCAACTGGGTTGCTGCTATAATAGGGTTTTTAGTGATTAGTGCAACGTCTGGTACTTATTCCTTACAGGAGGTGTCGTTACTTAGCTTTATTGCGGGTGTGGTGGCTTTGATAGTGCTTGTATTTTCGAATGTAGGAAGGTATGAAGTTGTTAACAAGGTTGATAATCTAAAAGATTAACCTGATTCAGATCCTATTTGGCTGTTGCTATTAGGAGTTACTACGTTACTATTAAGGGCCCACAGTATACCATAGAAGTTAGTATTAATCAGAAGCCTAGGTAGTCTTATCAGTGATTGAGATTTCCGGCGCCCACCTGGCCGCTCATTGTTGCAATACTGCGAGAGGGGTTGAAGAATATAATAGATACATCATTTAAATTAAAGAACGCATATTAAGTAAGAAAAGTTGTTGATACCATAAAGTATACGGCAATCACGAATTTTTTATAGAAGGTGGGGCTGAAGCAAAGTATATACACATCAGTGGAAGATACCATTGTATGTATGCTAGCGAGTATCCAGGTCCGACGGTGGGTGCAAATTACACCTATACCGTTACAAATTGAGCAGGAAGAAGTGTATTTACCTTGCGCACCCGTCATGCAATTATGGGCATAAGACAGGATATAAACCATGCTGATGTATTGCCATACACATCTATTGCAGTCTCTGCACCGAGTACGTTGAGCATCCCTGATATGCCATACCAGCTAGCCATAGAGGTAGCCCAATTCATGGTCAGAGACCCCAGCCGGCGACAGGTTGTAAATCAAGTGGGTTGTTTCTTTTCGTAGTCATTGCCGTAATCAAAAAATGAAGAAGTTAACTGAAGGTGAATTGATGTAACTTCTTCATAGTGTCTATAATTTAGAGTCAAACTTATTATGCTTTTTCAAACTGATATACAGATTGCAATGCACTCATGTCGGAGAAAGAAACACCTAAGTCTCTTAGTATACCATCATTGATGTCATATACCCATCCATGTATCTGAAGAGATTGTCCATTTTTCCAGGCGTTCTGTACTATCGATGTTTTGCTCAGGTCATTTATCTGTTCTATTACATTCAGCTCTACAAGTCTTCTTCCTCTCTCATGTGTATCTTCAATATTGTCAAGTTCCTCAGCATATGTCTTGTATACATCTTTTATATTTCTTAGCCAGTTGTCTATTAGTCCATACTGCTTATTGCCCATAGCCGCCAGCACACCACCACATCCATAGTGTCCGCATACTATTACATGTTTTACTTTCAGCACTTCTACTGCATAAGATAGTACACTAAGTAAGTTAAGGTCGTTGTGTATCACCATGTTAGCGATATTGCGGTGTACAAACATTTCGCCGGGTTTTGTTCCTGTTACTTCATTTGCAGGTACACGACTATCTGAGCAGCCTATCCATAGGTATTCAGGCGTTTGACCCTTTGCCAGATTTTTGTAATAATCAGGGTCTCTTTTTATGTTGTTCGCAACCCACTCTTTATTGTTCTCTAATAATTGAAAATGCAAGTCAGACATTGTATGTTTTTTATTGTATTTATTTGATGTTGTTCGATTATTTTAAGATACTTTATAAATATGTTGCTTCCTGTTGAAATATATGCTGTCATTTAAAATGCCGAATATTTCTAAGATTCCTCACATTTATACGTTTATCTGAGTATTCAACTTATTTCGGAGACCTCTTTTTCATCAGGAGAAATGGACATATCCATTGATGAAGACACTTTTGGAAAATTGTATTCTTGTTTAAAACCTACCAGTGACATTGTAATGTTTTTATCCGGAGCATGTATATTGCAGAATTCACGGATTATGTCCAGCACATCGAAATCAATGTATTGTGAATGGCTGGCATCTATAACTACTTTGCTGTTTTCAGGCAGGTTGTAGAGCGAGTTTTTTATACTTGCTTTATTAAGGAAGGATACTTCCTGTGCTAATGTGAGTTTTATTACTTCTCCATTACTATAGTTTTTGCGTTGCATGTAGTACGAAATGCGTGCATTCTGCCTGAGAATGTAAAAGATACTGATTACCAATCCTATTCCTACTCCTTTGAGCAGATCCAGACTAACAACACCTACAACAGTAGCTACAAAAGGTATAAACTGTGTTCTGCCTCCTTTCCACATATGGATGAAAAATGATGGTTTGCATAATTTATAACCGGTAAAAATTAATATTGCTGCTAGTGCTGCTTTAGGAATCATGTTCAGCAAAAAAGGTATACTGGCTGCACAAACCAGCAACAACACACCATGAATGATAGTTGCGGCTTTTGATTTTGCGCCCGCATTCAGATTGGCAGAAGATCTGACAATAACTGAGGTAACCGGTAACCCCCCTAAAAATCCACTTAATATGTTGCCAATTCCTTGAGCCTTCAGTTCTCGGTCAGTAGAGGTATATCTTTTCTGTGGATCCAACTTATCGGTAGCCTCAATACATAGTAATGTTTCTATAGAAGCCACTATTGCTATCACTACACCTATTTCCCATACTTTGTAGGATTTAAATCCACTAAAATCAGGAAAGCTGAATTGGTGAAAAAATTCAGCTGCCGTTGATGCTATTGGCAGATTTACAAGATGAGAACCATCCAGTACAAGATTAGGGGTAACAGTATTAAACAAGGAATTGATAAGCGTTCCCAGAAGCACAACTACCAACCCGGCTGGTATCAGTTGTATTTTTTTAAACCCCTTGGTAGTCCAAAGCGTAAGAATTATGATACCAATAACCGATATTATGATTGCACCTTGCTGCATGTGTTGAGTAGCCTCTGTAATGGTGTTTAATGAGAACCCATCATCAGCATCTTCCATTACGGCATTTGCATTTTTGGCATAGCCCACTGCATCGGGCAACTGTTTTATGATGATTGTTAGCCCTATACCAGCAAGCATCCCTTCTATCACACTCGATGGAATGAAATTGGCGATACCCCCAGCTCTCAGAAAGCCAAGGCCGAGCTGCAAGATGCCGGCAATGATTACACAGCAGAGAAAAATATTAAAATGTTCTAGCTGTACAATTGCCAACATTACAATTGCAGTAAGGCCAGCGGCAGGTCCTGTGACACTAAGGTGAGAACCACTTAGAGTGCCTACTACAATTCCACCAATAACTCCTGCAACTATGCCCGCAAACAGAGGTGCATGCGATGCCTGAGCTATCCCCAGGCACAGTGGCAATGCTATTAGAAATACAATTACTCCCGAAAGGAAGTCTTTTTTTAAAAAACTAAATGAGTAAGGTGGAGATGCCATATATATACTTGCAAAAAGAATAAGGTAAAAACCTGATGCTTTCTCTATGGAGAATTGATGAAAAAATGAAAAGAGTAAAAAACCAGGCCGAACACCTGATTTTAGACCAAATAAAAGATGGAATTTGGGGGAGGGCAGTATATGTCTTTTATATGATCATTGGGCAGATTATATTTGCCATGAATGATTCTCAATTGTTTTGGAGACCCCGCAGATGACACACTTAATAAATACACGTATGAATGAACAATATTATTGTAATTGTCTTCTTTTTCTTCCAATGAATCATCGTCAGCGTCATTACAATCGTTTTTAACTTCTTCTGTTTGCAGACCTTTACTCCATTGCCTGCCTAAAGCCCTGACGGGTAAAGCCTGCATTGAAAAAATTAGCAAAAAGAATAATGCAATCGCATTGCGCATACTAGCAAAGTAAAGGTAAAAATCAGAAATCGCCTATTGTGTCCGGATAATTTATTTAAAAAACCGTTATTGTTTTTCCCAACTTTCTACGTTCTTTAATACTTTCCGGAATTATTCAAAAATACCAACTAATATTCTAGCACAAAACCGGTATTTTTACAGTCGGATTTCTGTGTGTTCAGGCATTAACATTTATGATATTTTCATCAAAACTTATAGAAGACGCAGTACAGGAGTTTTCGAAGCTTCCCGGAATAGGTAAAAAAACTGCTTTACGCATGGTATTGCAGCTACTACGTATGGACAAACAGGAGGTAGATTCATTTACAGGAGCAGTATCACGCATGAGGCACGGTATACAGTTTTGTGCCGATTGCCACAATGTGTCTGACGGTGTGAAATGTGATATTTGTGCCAATCCCGGCAGAAACCGTAGTCAGGTATGTGTGGTAGAAACCATTCGCGACGTGATTGCAATAGAAAGTACCCAGCAATACAGTGGTCTTTATCATGTGTTAGGGGGCATACTTTCGCCACTGGATGGCATAGGCCCCGATCAGCTGAACATAACTACACTCCAAAGCAGGGTTAAAGACACCGGAGTAACCGAACTGATTATGGCACTAAGCCCTACTATTGAAGGCGATACTACCGTATACTACATAGCCAGACAACTGGCACCTTTCAAAATCAATATTACTACCATAGCTAGAGGTATCGCTTTTGGTGGAGAATTGGAGTATGCCGATGAAATGACGTTAGCGAGATCCATAGCCAAAAGATTGCCTATAGAAAATTACGTAACAGTACAAGGAAAGTAAGGAATTGTTATTTCTTTTTTTCTGCAGATTACCTGCTGAGTATTTTAGTATATCTTTTTACGTCTACCTCAGGTGTTAATTGCTTCCCGTCAGTAAGGTATTCACAAAATTGTTTTGCAAAATAGGGTGCCAGAGAACATCCTTTGCCACCCATCCCATTGAATATACCAATATTGGTATAAACCGGATGAAAGCCTATAAAGGGTTTTCGGTCAAAGTTGGCAGGTCGGATTGCTGCTATATGATCTTGGATTTCGTAGGGCAGTTTCAGCCAATAATCCAGTTGGTCGGTAACAGCCTGTCTGAATGATGGCGTAGGGTAGGGTGTTTCATACTTCCAGTCATGCGAAGCGCCTATCCAGAACAGTTCGTCTTGCCACGGCACTATACTGATGCCTTGTTTGTATATTGTATTCCCGGGTAGCCCGGGTATCGCGGCAATCAGCGCTTCTCCCTTGTCTTTAGACCATGGCAGCATCCCAAAATATGGATTATCTGCACCTGCTGCACCATCGCAGAAGATTATTTTGTCTGCAACAATGCCTTTATATTCAATGCTATCGGTTAGAATCTTACAATCATTGGTGCTGAAGGGTTCTTCCAATATCTTACTTTTTTGTATCAACAGTTTACGCCAGCTCACTAACAAGGCATTTATATTTACAAGCAAGCATGGGTTAATTATACCAATACCATAGTTGAACCGAAAATAGGGGTTCCATCTATCGTCGTCAGTTGATTTTTGTAAATAGCCTTGGTCTTTTTCGCTGTTTACATTAAACAATTCATTCGCATCCTGAGTGTAATGAAAATCAAGAATACTGGTAGACGCAACTATGGAAGTGTTTAGTTCCTGTTCTATTGCAGTATACTCTTTAAGCGCAAAAGGCAGCAATTCATCAATAAGCCAGGTGCGTACCAGTCGTTTGCCGGTTACGGGATTGATAATGCCTCCAGCTACTCTGCCGGCTGCACTTGTATTGCCATTATCTACTACCATTACTTTCTTGCCCGCCCTTATTAGCTGGCGGGACAGCAATGTGCCACAAACACCCTGACCAATAATCAGATAATCAACCTGCATTTATCTCGCCTTGGAATACAAATACTGCCGGACCTATAAGCAGCACATTTACCGCAGTGGTGGGTGTATTCTTGGTAAACGATAGCTGCAATTTTCCTCCTGGTGTGTCTACATCTGTGGTAAACGCTCCTGTGCTTTTGCAGGTAGCAGCTATTGCAGCAGCTGTAACGCCCGTGCCACAGCTCATAGTTTCATCTTCTACGCCGCGTTCATAAGTACGAACAGAAATTGAGTCTCCCAGTATTTGTGTGAAATTTACATTGATGCCTTCCTCAAGAAATTCAGAGCTGTTTCTTATCGCTTTGCCCTCTCGGAATACATCCAGAGTAGTTACATCCTTTACCCAGCACACGTAGTGTGGTGAACCCGTGTTGAGTATGGTGTATCCGTCTCTAATGTCCATGTTGCTTACATCCTTCATTTGCAGACTAATCTGCCCATCTGGATTAATGGTAGCAGTATGCGGGCCATCTATTGCAATAAAATGAGCTGTATTATTTATGATTTTGAGGTGCTTTGCAAACGCAGTGATACACCTGCCCCCGTTACCGCACATAGTGCTTTCCCTGCCATCTGCGTTATAGTACACCATTCTGAAGTCATATCCATCTGCCATCTCCAGCAGCATAAGACCGTCTGCGCCTATACCTAAATGCCG
>JAIOYR010000076.1 GCA_021740995.1 Taibaiella sp. | reverse complement strand
ACTCGCTGAGCCACAGTCACCATAAGCTACAAGTGTAATTCTGTATGTATTGCCTGCCACATGGGTATAGTACAAGTCCATCCCCACTAGGTGATTGGCATAAGTACCAGTATCTGTAAACAATATCGCTATCGTACAAAGAAGTCTGTAAAGAAAGGGTTTTAAAGCAGTTCTCATAAAGCATCAATTGCAACTACATACCATTACATTATAGCATCGGCATATCACTAATAAAGTTATAGAAATATTGTTATTTCTGAAAATATTTTATTGTTCTCTGCTTCCTCTCCATCTCTGAGACAAAAAACACCCTCAAAAAAAACCGCCCCAATATCAATTGGAGCGGCTATTATATTTCACTAATTATTTATTCTTATTACCTCAGCAGCGTCACATTGCCTTTATGTTGCTCTATCATACCATCTTTGAAAGTAGCTTCGATGCTGTAGATGTAGACACCTGTAGGCTGTGGTGTACCGTTCATAGCACCATCCCAACCCTGTCCGTCCAGATTTGCTGTTTCATATATCAGCTGGCCCCAACGGTTATAGATGCTCAGGTTAAAAGTAGCCAGACTCTTGGTAAGCAGCCTGCGTGGGAAGAAGTAATCATTTACTCCATCACCGTTAGGCGTAAACACATTCGGCACTTCTACATAACAATCTTTGGTCACTATAATGGTATCCGTCATGCTGCAACCATCTACAGTCACCGTAGCGGCATACATACCCGGCTTTGTTACTGTTATACCCGCAGTCTTTATTGTCTCATCGGTATTCCAGCGCCATCTTGCTCTTGGGTTGGTTGCATTGCGGTCATCTCTCAGCAATATTGGACTGCCACCGGTGCATATCGATGTATCAGCTCCCAGATAGATACCTGGCACATCAAACACATGAATATTGAGTGATGCATTCTTTTCAGGACAAGCCCTGAACTTAGCATTAAAGTTCACTGTAAATGGCCCTGTTCCTTCGAAAGAGTGTTTCAGAGGATTTATGTTATTCATATTGAACCCATCTGTCAATGTCCATGCATTGCCGGTTGTCCCACTGGTTGTGTATATAGCACTCAGCGTTACCGCCTGTCCGCGGCATATAGCCGTTACATCGTCAGATACTTCAAGGGTGAGTACGCTATTCGAGTCCACTATTATACTATTCACAGCAGTATCATAGCAGTGCACGCCATTGGTCACATTGTGTGCTACCAGCATAGTATTGTACGTACCCATATTCCTGTAAGAGTGTACGATATTTGTTGTGGTATCTGTCCTGCCATCCGCAAAATACCATCTGTAGTCCAGGTCGGTACCGGTAGACAGATTGGTAAATGTTACAGAATCTATCTGACACAGGAACTTAGGTGGATCCATACTGAAGTCAGCATTCACGAAGTGATTCAGCAACAGTAATTTACTCGTGTCTTCTACACACTTCGTATTAGTCGTTGTCAGTTTTATAGTATAAGAAGCCCCGACAGTATTGGTATACACATGTATCGGGTTGATTTCTGTTGACGTACCTCCATCACCAAACTCCCAGAAGTAAGTAAGGTCAGATGCAGGGAACGAATTGTTTGTCAAAATCAGTGTGTCACCTTTACATCCCGGCTTTATCAGCGTATCAAACAGCGCACGGATTGGCGGTGCAGCGAGCGTTACCACATTCAGCAATGTCGCAGTACATACACCTGCAGTACGCACATTAAACGTAGTATAGATACCCTCACACAATCCCGGCAGCGTAATAGTACTGTCTGATGTGATGTAGAAGGAAGTAGGTGCCTGTGGAACACCATCTTTGTTATAGGTTACAGTATCCAGTTGGTCTGGATGCAGACCATCCAGTTTTATCCAGCCATCGCAGAATCCACACTTCACCGGATCTCTGTAGGTTGTGGCACGCAATGTGAACGGAGGATCCACAAGTGTGATTGGACCTATAGGCAACGAAGTGCAATAGCCATAACGCACTACTATATTAGAATAAACACCAGCTCTGAGACCCGTAATCGACATAGTACCGCTGGCAGACACCACACCAATTATTGGCGGTTGCGGCACTCCATATCTGTCATAGGTAATGGTATCTATTCCTCCCGGATTCAGATTCAGCAGTACAATTTCTCCGTCGTTCTTACCACAATGGCTCGGGTTAGTGCTGTCTAAGGTTGGCATAAGCCTTGGTGGTGCCACCACAGTAACCGTATCTGTCAAACTACATTCGGTAGAAACATTAGTGAAGATGATATACACATAGGTACCCGGATCACGAAAATCCAGTACTGGAACTGTAGTAGTATAAGTGGCAATTGTATCAGAAGGAGGGAGTAAAGCCACATTCTTCACCTTTATTGTCCATGGGCTTCCCTGTCCGCCCGGCGCAGCATTAATTACAGCTTTCGAGGTACATTGTACATCTGTTACTATTGTAGCATTTATAGCCGGAACCGGATATATAGATAAAGTATAGGCTACCGTATTATTACCATTAAGAGGGCAGGCATCATCTCTCAGATTAAGGAAGAAAGTATATACGCCGGGAGACATAGTCGATGCATTACCTGAGAAAATACAGGTAGGACTTGGGGTTCCATTATTTACTACTGTAAATGAAACACCCGCAGGCATTCCTGTTGCAGTAGCAGTTATATTTAACGTTGGACCACCTGGAACAGGATTTAATATTAATGCAAAATTCCCCTCATTTCCACATATATGGAAAGAAGTAGGACCGTCAGCTACAACTACGCCCGTATCAGTAACTAAACCGGGAACAGGGACTGGCGTAGGACAATCCTGAACCAAGAATGTCATTTCACGTTGCACAGTACCTACCAGAATTCCATCCCGGTATTCACTCACGTTATATACTACTATCCCTCTCTGTAAAAAATTCGGATTAAAACAAACCTGTCCGTTTACGGTATTAAAAGAATAACTACCGGCAAGGCACCGAAGAGGAGTTGTAGCAGAAATAGGAGTTGCCCCCCAGGCAGTACCTATATACACTTCGGCAGTACCGGGTGCACAGCCAGCCGCAGCAGCCACCGCAGGTATCAGGTCAAACCTAAGACTATCTCCCTCAGGATCTATCGCCCCCGGAGTATAACAGATAGGCGTATTCAAACAAAAGAACGGCGTTGGAACAACCGTTAGTGCAGGTGAAGTATTGTTATAAACTGTGTTGTTCAGCGTAGCAGTAAGCTCCATAATAGAACCTCCACCGGCTGCCCCGGCAATATTCGTAATAGTAGTAGCCCGGCCTGCAGATGAGGAACCATGATTACCATTAAATACAAAACGCCAGTTGGCTGATGCATAGGGTAAAGTGTAATTGCGTTGATAAATGAATTTTTTTATTCCGGGTATTGGGTTAGAGATGTTGGTACACTTAGTATTTCCAAGATCAGCAATACATACAGGTGTTATTTCTGTTCCGAAACGCGTAGACGCACTGGTATCGTAAGGTAAAGTTATCGGCATACCCGGCAATAGTGTAGCGCCATCATATACACACACAGCAGCGGCAGCCGTCAGCGTATGCAAAGATGGGAATACACCCGACGTGGAGCCGCAATCCCCATAAAGCACTACAGTAATGCGATATTGCAATCCAGTGATGTGTGTGTAGTATATATCGCCACCCACCACGTGTGTTGCATAAGATTTATTGACACTAAAAAAGAGCACTATTGCAAGTAAAATACTCCGAAAAAAGACAGGTAGTGTTCTGCTCATAAAATATATAATATACGTGATTGTTTGTTTTTTGTTACCTACTACAGCCTATATAGACAGCAAATTACATAAAATAGTTTGGGTAACGTAAAAATAATTTATTTGCCTGAAATTACAAGAAATCGATGCAAATAAATAGACTTTTTATAATATATCCTGATCCATAAACTATTTCTGATTATTCGTAATACTACTGCGCATTCTGTTAGATTTGCTGTCCCTTAATCACGAAACTTTTTCAAAAACTTTGCAGTTTACACGCTTCTATCCTTACTTTTGAATGTAATATGGATTGTGATAAAATGAATTGGTTCGAAAATTGGTTTGGCTCCCCCTATTACAGGATTTTGTACCAAAACAGGGATGAGTTGGAAGCTCAGGAATTTGTAGAACAACTACTCCAATACCTGCAGCCGCCCGCCGGCAGTTCTATGCTCGATATTGCCTGCGGCGATGGCAGGTTTGCACGGCAGCTTGCAGAACACAATTTTCAGGTAACCGGTATAGACATTTCTCAAGCCAGCATTGCAGCAGCTAAAGCTATCGAAAACGATAATCTGCAGTTTTTTGTTCAGGATATGCGTTTGCCCTTTTTTACAAACTATTTCGATTTCGCATTCAATTTTTTTACCAGCTTTGGTTATTTCGCCCACGACCGCGACCACGTGCTGGCTGCAAAAGCTTTTGCAGGCGCACTCAAACAAGAAGGTATTTTGGTAATAGACTACCTAAACCATGAATATGTTACCGCAAATCTCGTAGAAACAGAATCCATACAGCGCGGCAGCTATATATTTAATATCTCGCGCAGGTTGGAAAAAAAACATTTTATCAAGGAAATCAGTTTTCTGGATGCTGACAACCAACCCCGCAACTACCGCGAAAGCGTAGCTGCATTTTCGCTGGCAGACTTCAACAAAATGCTGCGGCCGGCAGGGATGTTGCTGGTGGGTACTTTCGGCGACTACCAGCTCAACCCCTACCACCCCGTAGACTCTCCGCGCCTTATTATGATTTTCAAAAAGAAACATGCTTAGCACGCTGCGCAACTCCTTGCTCTACTACGACCACATGGCGTGGTATTACCTCAACACACGCTGGCACAATGCGCTGGGCGATATGATAATACCTTTTCTGCGCAACCCCTGGTTCTGGGCACCACTGTACCTTTTCCTTGCCATATATATGCCCAGGCGGTTTGGCAAAAACGGCTGGATTTGGTGCGCTGCATTTATCATCACCTTCGCCATCTCCGACCAGATAAGCGCATCTTTGCTTAAGCCGTTGTTTGGAAGAATACGCCCGTGCAACGACCCCTATTTTTCAGGCATAGTGCACCTGATAGTGCCATGTGGTGGTGGCAAAAGTTTTCCGTCATCTCATGCCGCCAATCACTTTTCACTAGCACTGTTCAGTGCTATGTCTCTGGGGCATATCGCCCGCTGGGTGTGGGCTCTGGCTTTAATCTGGGCAGTAGGAGTCAGTTATGCGCAGGTATACGTAGGCGTCCACTTTCCGCTCGATGTGTTTTGTGGCGGCATGCTCGGCGCATCCATTGGCTGGTGCACCGGCAAGGTATTCAACAATCAGTGGAAACTTGCCTAAGCAGCTACAGGGACAAAAATCCACTCAAGCGCACCTTGCTCAGTTTCAGCACTACCTCGCCTTCCTGAAAATATAACGGGTAATGAACAAACCACCAGAACTACTGCCACCGGAGCTTTGTTCATTAGTTGCTGTGCTTACCTGCACCAGCTCCCAGCCCGTTGCACTATAATCATTCAGGCGGTCTACGATCACACGGTCGTTGTTCGCAATGTTATTAAAGTTGATACCCACCATGCTATAGAAATTCTTCAATTCCTTCTCCCTCATCTGTCCATCGTCATCAGTTGTGAGTATACGGCTTCTACCCAGTCCACCCGGTATTACAGACTCCACAGCAGTTATCTGCTTGTATTCATAAGTTACAGGAACGGGATTGTCAGGAGCGGGATTGCGAAAAGAAAAAATACCTACCGTGCAAAGCGCGGTTGCAGCGGCAATAGATACTGTTGCGATGTTTTTGTTCATTTTGAAGTTTTGTGGCTGCAAAATTGAACAACTTCTACCGCATTTGTTTTACGGCTTTCTTTATATTTTCTTAAAATACAACCTATCAGTAACTGCTATACTCTACCTTTTTCAACCTCCTATCTCGGTTAGTGCCTTCACCAGCTCATCCAGCTCCGCCGTAGTGGTATATACATTGGGGGTTATGCGGCACCCCTGCACACCTGCTGCGGCATTGTCTATAGCTACTGTATATATCTTATACTTTTTCAGCAGCGTTTCTGCCAGCAGCGCGGGTTTCATCCCTTTTATACCCACATTGGCTATAGCGCAAGACCGCTGTGGCTGCGCCGGTGTATTCAATACTATATGCGGTAGCATACGCACTTTATCCGTCCAGTATTGCTGCAGATGTCTTAATCTGATTTCCTTTCTTTCCCCACCTATGGTATGGTACAGGTCTATAGCATCAGCTATCGTCAGGTCAGTAGCCGGTGGGTGGGTGCCTGTATGGTTGAGCCGTAAAATATCATCATGCCTTTTACCCTCCTCTGCCAGCAATGGCCACACCCTCGGTATGTGCTCTTGCTTCACATACAGCAAACCTGCCCCTATCGGCACACCCAGCCACTTGTGCAGGCTGCTGCCATAGTAGTCGCAGTGCAGCTCCGGTATCTTGAACTGTATATGCGCCAGCGCATGCGCACCATCTACCATCACCTGCACACCTCTGGCATGAGCCATGTCGCATATCTTGCGCACAGGCAGTATCTGCCCCGTGATGTTTATCATATGGCACACCATCAGCAGTTTTGTCCTTGGTGTTATAGCCTGCTCGTATACCGCCACTATCTCCTCATCTGTCTGCGGATTTGCCGGCACAGACACTACCTTGTTTACTACACCATATCTGCGTGCCACCTGTTTGAACATATCAAGCATAGCACCATAGTCCTGCTCAGCCATCACCGCCTCATCTCCCGCCTTCCAATCCAGCCCACCTATTATCATATCCAGCGACTCAGTTGTGTTTCGGGTTATCACCAACTCATCCGCAGAGCACCCCACAAAATCCGCAAGTTTCTTTGCAGCTATAGCCTTATTCTCAAACTGCACTGTGCGCAGATAATACGCACCCTGCAAATTCACCTCACGTATATGAGCCTCATATTTATTAAGTGTTTCCTGCGGCATGATGCAGTAGTAGCCATTCTCCAGATTTATATAATCCGGCTTCAGTCTATAACCCCTGCGTATATTAATCCAGTAGTCCTCGTCACTGCCACCAGCCGCTTCCGGGTATGCGGCCACGGCATCAGCCCACCTGCCAAGAGCAGGAATAGCAGAAAGACTGCCTATGCTCAGCAGCGATGCGTTTTTGAGAAAGGTGCGTTTGTTCATAAATCGAAGAATTGGCTAACGATAAAAATAACACTTTTATGAACTCCTAGATAGCATACTAATAAGCCTGTTACTTTAAAGGCACTTTCGATTCTTGTCGTAATCCTGTTCGGAATAGATTGAACTCCCATGTCCATCACGGGGCAAGATAGCCGGTTTGAAACCAGCAAAATAATACTAATAGTTACAGATCACGTTAAGCCCTGAAAGGGCGAAATCTCTGAGCGACGGGCATCGCCCATCGGGACAACACATAAAAAACCACACAACCACTCCGCTCACACAACATCACCCCTTAGGGACGGGGTAACTTTAGAGTCGGGGTAAAAGCGTTCACAACACACCTCCCTTTAGGGTCGGGGTAACTCCCTTTAGGGTCGGGGTAACTCCCTTTAGTCCCGATAGCTATCGGGAGGGTAAATCCCACTCCCGCTCCAGCCACTCCTTTGTCTTTCTGTCAGTAAAGTCTATAGTCACAGGCACTACAGATGCATAGCCATCTTTGAGTGCTTCCACGTCCGTGCCGGTGCCGGTATCTCTGTTTACAAACTTTCCTACCATCCAGTAGTAGTCCCTGCCACGAGGGTCTTTGCGATGGTCAAACTGCTCATCCCATTTGGCATAAGCCTGACGGCATATTTTCATGCCTTTATAGGTATCCGCAGTTACCACAGGTATATTCACATTGAGCAGTATATGCTCCGGCAATGGCGTAGAAAGCATACGCTTGGTGAGGTCAGTAGCTACCTGTGCGGCAATACTAAAGTCAGCATCAAACTTATAATCCAGCGACGAAAATCCAATAGATGGAATACCCTCTATAGCCGCTTCCATGGCAGCACTCATAGTACCGGAGTATATCACGTTGATAGAATGATTGGCACCATGGTTGATACCACTAACGCAGATGTCAGGCTTTTCATGCAGTATCTTATCGCGTGCCAGCTTCACACAATCAGCAGGTGTGCCGCTGCATTGCCACGACTCTATACCGTCAAATACATTTACCTTATCCAGCCGCAATGGAGCCCCAATAGTGATTGCATGCCCCATCCCCGACTGCGGACTATCCGGTGCTACTACTACTACCCTGCCCAAGCCCCGCACAGCCTCCACCAGCGCTCTGATGCCCGGTGCGGTAATGCCATCATCATTTGTAACAAGTATAACCGGAATCTTTTTCTGCATAATAATTTCGAAATGAAAACTTTAATTCACAGTAAGCACAAAGGGCATAGCCATCATTGCTTTACCATTCAAACGCTGCAGGTCTTTTACTTTCTCATACCATTCGTAGCTTTCGCCCAGCTCTTCTCTCATCGCTGTTTTCAAAGCAGTCTTAGCCTGTGTGTTAGCAGTAAAGCGCTTCACCATCGTGCTGAGTTTATCTGTAGGCTCGGGGTAGGTCACCACCTTATACGATTTCATATTTGCCTTTGCAGCAGCACTTTCTATAGCTCTGTCCAGTCCACCCAGACCATCTACCAGCCCTATTTCCAGCGCATCTACTCCTGTCCACACACGTCCCTGTGCTATAGTATCCACATAGTCTACAGGCAGTCTTCTACCCGCTGCCACATGCCCTTTAAACTTTGCATAAATAGTGTCTATAGCCCGCTGCATACGTTGCCCTTCATCTGGCGTCAGCTCCCTCGTGGCCGTAGGAAAGTCCGCATAAGGCGCATTCTTCACATCATCAAATGTCACACCCAGCTTGTTCTTCATCATTTTCTCCACGTTAAACATCATACCAAATACGCCTATGCTGCCGGTAATAGTATTGGGCAATGCAAAAATACTGTCAGCAACACTGGCTATATAATACCCCCCTGATGCTGCGTAGTTACCCATAGACACTATCAGTGGCTTCTTTGCTTTCAGCAATGCCAGCTCTCTCAGTATTACTTCCGAGGCAAGAGCACTTCCTCCCGGCGAATTTACCCGCAGCACTACTGCCTTCACTTTGTCATTAAACCTTAGCTTGCGCACTTCTTCGCTAAACGTTTTAGAGGCTATCTGCTGATCATCTTCCTGCTCACCGTCTACAATCTCACCTTCAGCCAGCAGTATCGCTATTTTCCCATCCCCCTTGCTGCCAAAGCCTTTCACAGCATCGGCATAATCATTGATGGTTATAAACTTAATATCCTCTTTTTCCTTTTTGCCTGTTTTCCGTCTTATTATACTGGCCACCTGATCCGCATACAACAGTCCGCCCACTACACCATGTTTTAGTGCGTCAGACGGAAACTGTATCGTACCATTGTAAGCCAACTGATTAATGGTGTCTATTCCGGTATGCATATACTCCGATGCGGCTTGCAGATACTCATACCACATACCATCCTGAAATGCCTTTATCTGTATCCTGTTCGGCTCACTCATCTTTTCAGCACGAAAAGGCTCTGTAGCACTTTTGAATTTACCTGCATAAAATATCTCAGGCGCTACTTCCAGCTTATCCAGCGTTCCCTTGAAAAAGCCAAGCACCGTTGCAAACCCCTTAAGATCTATGCTTCCTGCCGGATTGAGAAAAATGCTGTCGGACGCAGTAGCAGCGAAGTAAGCACCCTGTGTTATATTCTCTCCATAGCTGTAGATAAACTTACCTGATTCTTTGAAATCAACCAGTGCATATTGCAACTCCTGAAGCGTAGCCCAGCCGTTGGGCGTAGGACCCAGTTTCAGGTAAATGCCCTTAATGTCATCATCAAACTTGGCGTAAGATATAGCCTCTGTAATATCATATAGACCTGCCTTATATGCAGGCCCCTCGCTAAGTGCAGCGAATGGATTGTTTTCTCCCAGCTCATTTATTTTCTTGGTCAGGTCTATCATCAATACATCACCCGACACATGCTTGTCTTCTTTTTCAGTGACAGATTTTGCGATACCTATTGCCATTACAACTATAAACAATACAAACAAAAATCCGGACACTATTATTGCCAGCAATGATGCAAAAAATGACCTGAAAAACTCTTTCATAAATTCCTATTGATTTCCGGCAAAGATACATACCTGTATCTATCAATATTCATAAAAAAAGCGGGTTGTGTGTACAACCCGCCAATATACCTGATAATATATAACATAATTTTTACTGCCTGATAACAAAGTGGAAGACCAGGCGCTCACTACCCCACCCCAAACGCAGCATATACATTCCGTTGGCAAGATTGTTGCTCAATGTGAGTGTCTCATCTACTTTGCCGCCTTTTGCTGTCAATACCCCTTCATACACCACCTGCCCCAGCATATCGGTTATAGATACAGCAATATCTTCGTTTCTGTCTGCACCTATTGTTCCTGTTATACTGAATCTGCCATTATTAGGGTTAGGCACAAGTCTGATGTCAGCTATAGTATTACTTGCCTGCTGCACCGTCAACGGATAAACAGAAATGAATACCCAATCAAAGGACGCAATACCTTCGCAAACACCACTGCTGTTAACCACACATACCACCGAATCCTGATTATCAAAAACAGCAGTATAGCTGTCATTAGTGGCACCGGGCACAGGCACTCCGTTTACACGCCATTGATAGCGGGGAGCAGGTCCTGCATTATTGACAGAAGTCCTTAGTGTCACCGGCTGTCCGGCATACACCGACAAACCCGGCTCCGGTATTAGGATAATTTGGGGAGGAACAAGCGTGTCTATTTGCATTACTATGCTGCCGCTTACTACTGTATCGGCTGTGGGGCACAGATAGTCACTAGCCATTACACAATAAACCACATCGCCTTGTTGCGGTACAAAAGAATATACCGAACCTACTCCTGCAAAAAATCCGTTTACGATCCACCTATAGGCAGGCGCGACACCGCCAAACGATGGCATTGCCATATAAGTAGCGGTACCATGCTGGCATACCGTATCACCCGGCGAAACAAGCACGTTAACCATTGGCAATTCAGAGGGCAACACAGTAAGTGTAAGTACCGCATTTGCTTCGGTTGCCGCAAGGCAGTCGGCATTGCTGGTCATTGTCAGCGATACAACATCTGCATGTGCTGGTACAAAACTATAAGATGCTGCACTACTTACTATTGTGCCATTTACCTTCCACAAGTACAGGGGCATTGTTCCGCTATGCAGAGACACCGGCGATACCGTCACAGAATTTCCCGGACATGTGGTATCATCTGGGCTTGCCATAATAGTAACTACCGGCGTTACCAATGGCGTTATACTGATTGTAACACTACCAGCCATATCACGGGTACAACCACTGGTTACATTGGTAGCCTGAACTGTATATACGCCTGCCGGCATATGCGCTCCAAAATCGAGCAGGAAACCACTACCGGCCAGATAACCCGTTGCCGATGACCCATAATATAGCGCATAACTCACACCCGGCTGCGACCCGCTAAGCCTTACATGCCTGCCGGGTCCACCAGCACAATAGTTGCCACCGCCCAGCACATTGTATACTGCAGGCAATGGTTGCACAGTCACAAGCCTTACCGCCGCGCATCCGGTTACAGGCATTATATAGCTTATATACACGGTGCCCAAAGTAACAGAACCAACTACTCCTGACAAAGAACCAACAGATGCTATACCCGTATTACTACTGCTCCACGAGCCTCCTGGCATAGCATTGGCAAGAGTCACCGATGTACCAATACACACATGTGGATTCCCAGTTATTGCCGGCGGTGTTGCATCTACAGTTACGCCCTTGGTTACCTTGCAACCGCTAGCCAGAGAATAGGTGATTGTAGTTGTACCTGCCAATATTCCGGTAACAATACCGGTAGCTGCACCAACTGTAGCAGTACTTGTATTTGAACTAATCCAGACACCTGATGGTGTGGTGTTAAACAAACCTATAGTTGCGCCCTCACATACATTGCTCAGGCCCGCTATGGCAGCTGGTATTGGGTTTACGGTTATTGTCAGTACATTGAAGCAACCCGAACTTACTCTGTAAGTGATAACGGCAGTACCGGCCGAAATACCGGCCATGGCACCGGTGGATGCGTCAATGACTGCTCTGGCAGGGTTGCTGCTTGTCCACGTCCCACCGGGTGTAGTATTACTCAGATAGGTTGTATCTCCTGCACACACAGTGGGCGACCCGGATATTGGCGCAGGCAACACCAATACGGTTACTAGCAGCTCCCTCATACAGCCGGTCATAATGGTATATGATATCGAAACTGTACCGGGCGTAATACCTGTCACCACGCCGGTGAAAGGGTGGATAGTCCCTACACCTGCCGCAGCAGGGTCGCTGCTCCACACACCACCCGGCATGCTATTCGAAAGGTTCACCGAAAACCCCGCACATACCGTAGGTCCGCCGGCTATAACGGGTGGCAATGCCTCTACTGTAAGCATCTTTGTGGCTATGCAGCCTGCTGTGGATGTATAAGTTACCATTACTACACCGGCCCCCACCCCGTTAAACACGCCTGAATACATATCTATGGTGGCTACCGAAGTGTTACCACTCAGCCAGGTACCTCCGGGGGTGGTATTAGTGAGTAATGTAGGATTTGCTATACAAACATTGGAAATACCGCTTATTGCATCCGGAAGCGGGTTAACTGTAACTATTACCCCCTTAGCGCAACCCGTAGACAGTGTATAGGAAATAATGGACGTGCCCAATGACAATGCACTTACTACACCACCGGTATTGATAGGTGCAACAGAGACGTCACTGCTGCTCCACGTACCACCCGCCATAGAATTACTGAGGAAGGTTGTAAGCCCGATACATAATCCGGGATTTCCGGCAATCGTATCAGGCAATGGATTTATTGTAACAACAGTCGTAGTATAGCACCCGGAACCAAATGAGTATGTAATAGTGGCAGTACCCGCCGCATTACCTGTTACAACACCGCCTGCATCAATAGTAGCTACCGGTATATTGCTGCTGCTCCAGGTTCCGCCGGGCACGCTCTGATACAGCGTTGTAGTTGTATTTACGCATATTCCGGCTACTCCTGTTATTGGTCCTGGAATCACATTTACCGTTACTACTTTAGTTCTTTTACAACCGGTAGCAATCGTATACGAGATAGTAGTAGTACCCACAGACATGCCGAACACAGTCCCTATTGTAGGATGAACTACTGCAACAAATGGATCTGCACTGCTCCAGGTTCCACCCGTTGTGCTATTAAACAGAGCAGTGAGGGCACCATTACAAAGTGCAGCGTTTCCGGTAATCGTATCGGGTAGCGGATTTACCGTAACAACTGTCTGTGCCAGGCATCCCGAAGCGAATGAATAAGTGATTTGCGTTGTGCCTGCTGCAATGCCTGTTACTATGCCTCCTGCATCAATGGTGGCTACCGGCAGATTGCTGCTAATCCAGGTTCCGCCGCTCATACTCTGCAAAAGAGTAGTTGTGGCATTGACACAAACTGCCATTGTGCCTGTAATAGGCGCCGGGGTCGGATTTACAGTAAATCCTCTGGTAGTGATGCAACCTGTTCCCAGTGTATACGTAATGATTCCGGTACCTCCGGACAATCCCGTTACTACACCAGACGTGACATGTACCGAACCAATGGCAGGAACACTGCTACTCCACGTACCACCGGTTGTGCTGCTACTTAGGGTAGTATTGTTACCGGCACAAGTAATACTTGTACCACTTATAGTACCGGGCAGAGGATAGACAGTTACTATAGCGGTAGCTATACAACCAGCTGAAAGAGAATAGGTAATGGCAGATGTACCGGCTGAGTTGCCTGAAACAAGTCCCCCGGATGATATGGTTGCTACCGCAGGAGTGCTGCTGCTCCACACACCACCTGAAGTTGAATTTCCCAATAAGGTTGTTAATCCTACACATACAGTACGAACACCTGTAATTGACGCAGGTATCGTATTCACAGTTACGTTTTTTAAAACAGAAGCAGTACAACCATTGCCATTAGTTACTGCCATAGTTACTGCATGAGTACCTGACATTGTAAAAGTATGCACCGGCGTAGAACCCGTAGCTGTGGCTCCCCCACCAAACGACCATGCCCAGGATGCTGGTGGTGCAAACGAAGCATAGGATGAATCTGTAAAAACTACTGCACTTCCCTGACAAACCGGATTAGGGTTGATGCGGAAGTTTGGTGTAACTATGTCTACTTTAATGGTATCTGTACCTGCGCTAAAATTCGTGCAACCCGAAGTATCAGTTAAAATCAGTTTAGGAATATACAAACCTTGAGTACTATAGGTGTGCGAGATGGTGTCTGACAATGAAACACTCGATGTGATACCGTCTCCAAAATCCCAAACAAGGCTGGCGATACTCCCCAACGCTGCACAGAAATGCACAGGCAGAGGCATACAACCCGATATGGGTGTATATGAAAATGCACCTGAGTATCCGAACACATTCACATGTCTGATGAGTGTATCCGTACAACCAATAGTATTAAATGCAACCAACCTCACCGGATAGTAACCGGAGGCGATGTATGGACTACTTGGATTTACGGCAACAGAGGACGTACTGTTTCCAAAATTCCAGCTATAGGATACAGCACTGGTACTTGTGTTCGTGAAGTTCACATTCAGTGGCGGACATACCGCAAATGAATCGCTCATCGAAAAAGAAGCTACGGGCGACGGTGCTACGTAAATGTAGTTTATCAGTGTCGATGTATCCGGACAGCCATTACCATCTGTCACCACAAGTTTTACAGTATAGACGCCACTGGTTGTGTATACATGATATGGCGACACTGCTGTAGATGTATTCCCATCCCCATAAATCCAGAAAGAGGAAATTATTCCTGTACTCAGATTATTGAAGTGAACGCTCTCTCCAAGACAAACATTATTGAAGTCGGCGTAAAAAGAAGCATGCGGTCTGTACACATTGACCACCTCCGGAGGAGATGTTGTGGATGTGCAGCCAAGTGTATCTGTTACAGTAAGCGAAACATTGTAAGAACCCGCGGCTGTATACGTGTGTGCGGCACCCGGAACGGTACTGACCAACGGAGAACTGCCATCTCCAAAATTCCATTCATAACTTGCCAACGGCGATTCAGGTATTGCAGTACTATGGTCAATGAAATTTACCGACAACGGACCACACCCTGCAGGTGGCGAACTTGTAAAGCTGTCCGTTGGATTCCCGGTAAGTACATAGTCATTTCTGGTAAACGTATCCAGACATCCCTGATCATCCACTATTACTAATCTGATGTCGTGCAGGCCGGGAGTATTAAACGGCAGACTCACAATATCTTCAACTCCGTCTGCACTCAATATTCCGTCTATATACCAGCGGTAATGGGTCGCATCAGGCGGGCCTATTACAAAAGGAAAAAGGGTGGTCTCTTCATGTATACAAATCGTAGTGTCGGCGGCAACCAGGTACATAAGTGGTGGCGCCAGTTTTACTTCTGTATGTACGGTATCCCTGCATCCCGAATTAGCATTATACGTTGTCAGCCTGACATCGTAAGAAGTAAGTGCCGGGAAATCGTGTGTTACTATCGGCGCTGAGGAAGTATCTCCATCTCCAAATATCCAGAGCCTTGAATCTGCACCTATTGAGGCGTCACCAAAAACTACTCTGTTTCGGGGCACACACACCATACTAAAAGAAGGAACAGCATTAGGTGAATCAACCCTTACCGGCAAAATCACCTCCGGACTGCCACATCCGTTATGATACCCTCTTAAACGTATGGTATCAACAATCGGATTGAGGTATGTATGAGTTACCATTGTGTAAGAGGTGCCACTGTCTACAGTTCCATCACCATACTTCCAGAAATAAGAATTTATAGTACTTGAGCCGGAAGCAGAAAAATGTATGGGTTTGCCGGCGCAGATATGGGCAGGAGTGGGCGTAGCTGTAAAGCTGGCAACGGGAGGCACACCTGTTTTTATAACCTGAGTTTTGGTTCTTACACAGCCTGCAGATGTAGTCATTGTGCAGGTTGCCGTAAATGAGCCAACAGTGGAGTAAGTATGCGAAGGGGAAGGTCCGGTAACAACGGGAGAACCATCGCCAAAATTCCATGAGTAACTGCTTACCGTATACGGAAATGGCATTACAATAAACTCTTCGGTAAGCGGGTTATAAGACTCCGCAAGAACCAATGGTATAAATGAAGTGGTTAAGGGTATACAACCAGCGGGCGCAGTAGCGTTAATATTCAAAATCACATTGTAAAGTGTGTCCTTCTTTTCTACTTTTATAGTACATCCGTTGCTGTTTGTCACAGTGAGCACCACCGTATCGAAACGGGCACCTAAAGAACCGGAAGGATAGGTATGATTCACAGTAGCTCCCGCACCGGTCGTATTATCCATAAACAACCAGGATGTGGTACAACCCGGCGGCACAGTTGCGGTGTAATTTACAGTAACAGGCACCGGGCATGGCACCGTGGGGGTTATAGTGAAAGTAGCCGTTGGATTGGCGTGTATTGTTATAGGATGCACCACTGTGTCATAACAACTGCCATCAAATACAATCAACTGCACATTATAGGTACCCGGAGTCGAAAAAGCATAAGAAGGCACTTCGTCAGTAGAAGTGAAACCATCCCCAAAATCCCAGTAGCAGGATAAAAAGGGTGTGCTGCTGTTGGTAAACGGAACAGGAAGAAACTGACATATTGATGGAGGCGCTGAGAACGAGGCATCCAGGCCGCCTACATACACGTATCCGGGACTCAATAAACTATCTATGCACCCGTTACCATCTGTAACTCTTAAGCGCACGTCATAATTACCGGGTGTAGTATAATTATAAACAGGATTCGTAGCTCCTGAAATAGAACCATCTCCAAAAGACCAGTTGTATGAGAGCGGTAGTGTTCCGCTAGTGGCATTGGTAAATGGAACAAGAGACGGAGGCTGACAGATGAATGTACCCGAACCTGAAAAATTAACTACCGGAGGTGTGTACACTTGTATATAGGAGGGCAAAGTCAGGGACTTGGAACAACCCATGCTGTTTGAAGCAAATAAAGTAATATTATAAAACCCCGGAGCAGCATGTGTGTAAGTTGGAGCGGCTACGGTAGAGGTACTGCCATCCCCAAAATTCCACACATAAGATACAGGTCCGGGCGTACCACCTGTAGATGTATTGTTAAATACTACGGGCACTCCGGGACACAAAGAAGTGCTGGCAGCATTAAAACTTACCGACGGAAGCGGGTACACAGTGATAACCATAGAATAGGTACTGGTAGCAGCCCCATTGATTGCAGTAAGCGTAACCGTGTAATTACCTGCCACAAAGTAACTGGCCGATGGATCTGAAACAGTTGAGGTTGTACTGTTGCCAAGATTCCACGAATAGCTAACAGCATCTGTAGAAGTGTTTGTAAAATGTACAATCAGTGGCACACAGCCCGATGCGTTATCTACTGTAAAACCAGCCGTAACAGCGCCATGTGTTAAAGCAGGACAGAACCATAGAAATAGTAATAAGGCTATATTTTTAATATTTCGGGGCATATCGGTTATCTGATAAGTATACAATTATGAATGTACAGTTTAGTATTCATTGCACCATAAAATCTACTATAATTTATAATAATAAATTTTAATTATTAACTTTTGGTTACAGTGCTGTATACATAAAATCATCTATTCATTCAGCAACTATGACGATATAAATTACGACATAGAAACCTTTAGCTAAAAAAAAGGTGAATGGCATTATTCTGCATTCACCCTCATTTTTCTAATGCTTATCTACCTACTGCTGCATCACGAAGTGGAACACCTTCTGTTCCTGCTCTGTGCGTAGTGTGAGTATGTACATGCCGTTGGCAAGTGTGTTGCTCAGACGTATCTGCTCATCCAGTTTGCCACGTTTTGCCTGCAGTATACCACGGTATACTACCTGACCCAGCATGTCTGTTACATCTGCATTCACTGCTTCGTCGGCGCCGCTGCCCAGTGTACC
>JAIOYR010000075.1 GCA_021740995.1 Taibaiella sp. | reverse complement strand
ACCAGACCTTTGAACTTCCGGTTGCGGTACGCATCTGCATCAATAATAGTTGTATCTCCTATTTTTACCTTCGATATGTCTGTTTCGCTTACATCTACCCTTACCTCTATACGGCTCATGTCGGCTATTATAAGCATTTCAGTACCCGCCATCTGTGCTGTGCCTACCACACGTTCGCCTTTTTTTACATTTAGTTGAGATATTATGCCTGATGTGGGTGCTATGATAGTTGTACGCAGCAGGTTTTCGCGCGCCTGCGACAAGCCTGCCATAGCGCCCTGCACTACAAATCCACCACCTGACAGCGAGGCTTTTGCAGCATCAAATGCAGCCTTCGCCGATTTGAAGGAGGCCTCGCCCTGTTCAAATTCCAGTTGAGAAATCACCTTTTGTTCATGCAGTTTCTTATTTCTGTTGTAGGTAGCCTGTGCCAGCTGGTATTGCGATTCTGCCTGAGCCATCATTTCCCGTGCATTATTTGCACTGGCTTTTGTTTGTTCTACCGATGCCGATGCCTGATTGACCAGAGAACTGTATATGGCTGCGTTTATTTTCACCAGCACATCGCCTTTTTTCACGCTGTCACCTTCATCTACGGTAAGGTCTGTTATTTCTCCGCTTACTTCCGGCGCTATTTTCACCTCGGTTTCCGGGTATATTTTTCCGCTTGCCGATACGGTTTCGGTAATAGTGTGCCTGGCCACTTTCTCTACGGCTACTTTCGTGCCATCGTCGCTGCGGTTTCTTAGAAAGAAAACAAGTGCTATAATTATAATCAGTAGCAGTATGATAATCCACCAGATTTTTTTCGACTTCATATTCAGAATGTAAATTGGAAGTGTAAATATAAAGCAATCGCCCGACCTGAATTTCACTTAATTGTGAATACTCATTGTGTGCTCTGCAATTTCTTTTCAGATAGAGTGGCTAAAAATCCTCATATTCGTATCTTAGCCCCTCAAACAGCATAGTAATGGCACAACTGATACGGAAAGAAGACGCACTGGAATATCATTCTAAAGGAAGGCCGGGAAAGATAGAGGTTATACCTACCAAAGAAACCAAAACCCAGCGCGACCTTGCACTTGCTTACTCTCCAGGTGTGGCAGAGCCCTGTATGGAGATACATGCTAATCCTGAAGACGTATATAAGTATACTGCCAAAGGCAATCTGGTAGCAGTAATAAGTAATGGTACGGCAGTGCTGGGGCTGGGCAATATAGGTCCGGAAGCCTCTAAGCCCGTAATGGAAGGTAAAGGATTGCTGTTTAAAATATATGCTGATATTGATGTGTTTGATATAGAGTTGAATGTGCATGACGTAGATGAATTTGTAAAAGTTGTAAAAGCTCTGGAGCCCACATTTGGTGGCATTAATCTGGAAGACATAAAAGCCCCGGAATGTTTTGAGATAGAGCGTAGGCTAAAGCAGGAACTCAGCATACCAATAATGCATGATGACCAGCACGGTACTGCTATTATATCAGGGGCTGCTCTACTCAATGCACTGGAACTTGTAGGAAAGAAAATAAGCGATGTAAAGATAGTAGTGAGTGGCGCAGGTGCCTCGGCTATATCTTGCTGCAAGATTTACATGAGTCTGGGTGCGAAAGCGCAGAACATCTATATGTTCGATACCAAAGGGCTCATAATAAAAAGCCGTACCGACCTTGATGATAACAAGCGCCCATTTGCTCAGGACATGGAAGCCATAACGCTTGAAGCAGCTATGGTTGGCGCAGATGTCTTCATTGGTCTCTCCAAGGGAAATATTGTTTCTCAGAATATGGTGAAGGGAATGGGGGTAAAGCCAATAGTTTTCGCCTTGGCAAACCCTGACCCGGAAATTACTTATGATGATGCACTCGCTGCCCGGCCCGATGTGATTATGGCTACCGGCAGAAGCGATTACCCCAATCAGGTAAATAATGTATTGGGATTTCCTTATATTTTCAGGGGTGCACTAGATGTGCGAGCCAGTACTATCAATGAAGAGATGAAACTGGCTGCAGTATATGCGCTGGCAACACTGGCTAAGGAGCCGGTGCCGGATATAGTAAATGTAGCGTACAACAATGATCATCTTCACTTCGGCCCTACTTACATCATCCCAAAGCCAATGGATCCGCGTTTGTTGGTAGAAGTGTCAACGGCGGTTGCCAAAGCAGCAGTAGAAAGCGGCGTGGCGCGCAAGCCAATAGCCGACTGGAGTGCATACGAAACAGAACTGTATCGGCGCGGAGGGTCTTACGATAACCTGCTCAAATACATAAACAATAAGGCTAAACAGAATCCCAAAAAGGTAGTGTTTACAGAGGCCGAGAATTTAAAAATACTGAAGGCTGCACAGATAGCCAAAGATGAGGGTATTGCAATACCTATATTGCTGGGCAATAAATCTAAAATTGCTGCAATGATTGCTGAGTATGGTCTTCATCTCGAAGGGGTAGAGATACAGGACCCAAAGAGTGACGAATGTGAAAAAACACGTAGTGCTTATGGCGAGGTGTTCTTCGAGATGCGCAAGCGCAGAGGTATCAACCTATACGAAGCAAAAAAGGCAATGCGGGAGCGTACGCATTTTGGATGTATGATGGTGCAAAAGGGTGAAGCCGATGCAATGATTTCAGGTCTTACCCGTAAGTACCCCGACACCATTCGTCCGGCTCTGGAAATAATAGGTATGGAAGAAGGGGTGAAGAAAGTGGCCGGCATGTATATCATGCTCACAAAAAAAGGACCCCTTTTCTTCGCAGATACAACACTTAACTTTAACCCCACTGAGGATGAACTTGTCGACATCACTATGCTTACTGCAGATATGGTAAGTAGCTTCAACATCAAGCCAAGAATAGCAATGCTCTCTTATTCTAATTTTGGCAGTACACCTTCACCCGAAGCAAATACAGTACGCAATGCGGTGGCACGAATAAAAGAAACAAACCCAGAGATAATAATAGATGGAGAGGTACAGGCAGGCGTTGCGTTTAACACTGAATTACTTAAAGAAAATTATCCATTCTCTGATTTGGTAAATGGTGCACCAAATGTGCTCATTTTCCCAAATCTTGCAGCGGGTAACATTGCCTATCACTTACTTCAGGAGGTAGGCGGTGCAGAGGCTGTAGGCCCTATACTGCTTGGTCTTCGCAAGCCGGTTTACGTTTTGCAGTTGGGCAGCACAGTACGGCAAATTGTAAATATGATAGCCCTTGCAGCTGTAGAGGCTCAAGTGAAGAAAGGATAATGTTCGTTGCGCCTTCACTTTATTCCCAGGCTTTTAGCCTATAATATCTTCATGCTTGTTCAGGAAGTGGAATCGTGTCTTAATGATTATAGCAATCGGATTGAACTTATGAAGTGATATGCGTTTCCGATACATCAGTCCCACTTCATATTACATATTTATTTCCCATGAAATCGGAGTTACTCAGCATTATATTCTATCTGTTTTCATTTATTTGTTGATTATCATAGTTGTGTGTGTTGCAATTATTTACATGTGTAAATCATGTAACAATTCAGCCAAAATGTGTAACAAATCGCCGCACTTCAAGTTTACCTTTATCTCGTAAGTAATTCGTGTGATTGATTTGTTAATCGTTTAACTGATTTTTTCAGGATTTGATTTACTGCTTTTATTTTTTGCTGATTAGCTATGTAGGTATTGTGAAATGCAAATAAGGGTTTAGGTGGTTTAGTTTAGTTCCAAAGAATACTTGTCGTTTATCTGGTTGTTTTAGCAAAAACAAACTATTCTTTCAATAGCTATATATAATAGTGTTGAAGGGTAATGCCCTCATATTCAAAAAACAAAAGAGCACAAGGGCAGAAAAATTATAAAAACATTTATGATTCTATACATCAAATACATGGTCAGTTTGCGGTGCAAAATGAAGGTGAAGGAAGTGCTGAAGAAAATGGATATTCGATATGTATCTGTAGACCTCGGTTGTGTCGAAATCAAAAATGATTTGACACCGGTACAGTATGAGCAATTGAAGGATTTTCTTTTGGAATCCGGTTTAGAACTTATGGATGATAAAAAGAGCATCCTGATTGAGAAAATCAAGAACAGTATAGTAGAATTAATTCATCACACAGATGAATTACCGAAAGTCAATTACTCAGATTATATTAGTGAAAAATTAAATCTCGACTATAAGTATCTATCAAATATTTTTTCTGAAGTCAGTGGCTTTACAATTCAGCAATATATCATTCAGAACAAGATTGAAAAAGTAAAAGAATTACTGTTGTACGAAGAGTTAAATTTGACAGAAATATCTTATTTGCTCAATTATAGCAGCGTTGCTCATTTGTCTAACCAGTTCAGAAAAGTAACAGGTTTAACACCATCATATTACAAGAAGCTAAAGCTGAAAAGAAGTAAAACGATTGAGAGTTTGTAATGGATCAGTTTTTGGCTCGTTTAGTTTATAGGTTAGCTTTTGAGTGTATTTGTATTTTGGATTGGTTGTTTGATGTTTAGTTATTTATATTTAGTAGGCAGATATTGTTTATTTGTCTGATTTCGTTTGAAAATGTTTAATTAATAGTAACATGGTCTTATATATCAAATACATGGTCAGTTTGCGGTGCAAAATGAAGGTGAAAACTGAGCTAAATTATTTAAAATTACAATATAGAGATCTGGAGTCGGGCGTTGTGGAAATGGAAGAAAAAGTAACTGAAGAAGACCGAAAGAAGCTAAAGAGTAAACTACACAAATATGGTATGGAGTTGCTGGATAGCGAAAATAGCCAGAAAATTGAACGTATTATAGCGGTTATCACGGAGATGATATTTGCCAAAACACAAATGCCAAAAGTGGCATTACCTGAATATCTTACGGAAAAGCTGAGTTTTGATTACACCGATATGTCTACAATATTCTCCGAGGTAAAGGGAATTACGATTCAGCAGTATGTAATGATAAACAAGATAGAAAGGGTGAAAGAGTTTTTGCTATATGATGAATTAAATCTCAAAGAAATTGTTTCTAAACTAAATTATGACAATATTCAGCGCCTTTCCAGTGAGTTTAAAAAAGTAACCGGTCTGTCGCTGGCTTTTTTCAAGGATATGAAGATTAAACGGAAGTCCTCACCCATAAAAATGAAGTAATACCATTAGCTTTTTCAATGTGTAAAACAGAATATAACTTGGGGCAATGTGGCAACTACTAAGTTTATAGAACTTATTGAAGTACCAATTGGCAAAATAGCCTTTCCAGCATTTCAGCAGGGTCTGAGCACAGTCCCGGGTGCACTTTGGAGCACTGCACTACTGTACTGCGCGTAGCAGAGAGCCAACGAAATCTGTCTGGTGCGGGCAATCTGCCTATTGTACCACCTTCATTGCCTCCGATGCAAATCCGCTCAAATGCTGCCAGAAATGCCTCTATCTCAGCAATATCTGTATTGGGCGAGAAAGATGAGATACGGGTTCTGTCCAGTAGATACTTTGCCTGCAGAAATTTGCGGGAAGCACAATAAAGCACTACGCCCACGTTCAGGAATTCTTCCCGCTCAACTTTAGGCACTATGCGGATGACCGCATACTCAAATAAGTGCTGCTCTTGCATCCTGTGCTGCTTTTACAAAGTTTATTGAATTAGACACTCTGGTAGTCAGAAACTTTAAATATGCTTGTCTGTGTTGTTCTAGGGTGTCAAATGATTGTTCCTCGGCCAGCCAGTCATCCGGTACCAGCTGCACTATCGAGCTTATAAGGTCTTCGGTAAGTATATCGCAAAACAGTTTATCTGCCTCGTCAAGTGCACTTGCCTGTGGCAGCAGTACATGGTCCTTTACATTTGCAAATGGAAGCAATGCCTTCCCTGCAATATTTTCCCATGAATGATGAAAGTATAAAGATGCTCCATGGTCTATTAGCCACAGTTCCTTGTGCCATAGCAGCATATTGGTGTTACGACAGGTTCTGTCCACATTAAGCAGCAGGCAGTCAAGCCATACTATTTGCGATGCCAGCGTGGCATCAATTGTAGTAACTGTGGGGTCAAAAGTGATAGAGCCGGATAGGTAATGTACGGCAAGATTAAGCCCTACACTTGCTTTCAGCAGATCCTGTATTTCTTCATCCGGTTCGGTGCGGCCGAAGGCAGAATCCAGTTGGGCAAATACTATTTCGGGTATCCGCAGTCCCAGTGCCCGCGCTATCTCACCACCTATCAGCTCTGCTATCAGGGCTTTCTTTCCTTGTCCCGCACCTCTGAACTTGACTACGTACAGAAACTGATCGTCCGCTTCGGCTATAGCAGGCATAGAGCCGCCCTCACGTAGTGGTGTTACATATCTGGTTACATTTACCGTTCTTATCGCTTCCCTCGCTTCTTTCATTAGGTGCTATTGGTGTACAAATTAAAACAAAAATGACTTACCATTTGAGTTTAGCCGGTGCTAATATCTAAGCGGCGGTTATTCACTTGCTAAACAGAGTTATTCGCTTTCCTTTTTACATTCATCTGACAATATACAGTATCATATCAGCTCCTTTCTTTCGAGGTTGCAGTAGTTTTGCGACACATAAAATGCCGCATGAATATCTTTAAAGTTACTACAATTAGCTTTCTGTCTTTGACTTGTTTTCTTGCTAAAGCACAACAATCTGAAACCCCAAAAAATTTGGCATATCCCGATGAAAAGCATTTTGCCAATATGCGACAGCTCACTTTTGGTGGCGATAATGCGGAGGCTTACTTTGGTTTCGATAATGAACATATCACCTTCCAGCGCACCAGCCTGAAGGATGGAGTGCCATGCGACCAGATATTTTATGGTGCAATCCCAAAATCAGCAAAGAAAAAATTCGACTACAAACTTGTAAGCACGGGCAAGGGCCGCACCACATGCGCCTACCTGATGCCCGACAAAAAGCACCTGCTTTATGCTTCTACACACATGGCTATGGATACCTGCCCGCCTGTACCAGACAGGAGCAAGATTAAGAAATATGTATGGCCGATTTATGAGAGCTATGACATTTTTGTGGCTGACTTTAAAGGCAACATTACCAAACGCCTTACCAATACTCCCGGTTATGATGCAGAGGGAACCATATCGCCAGATGGTAAGACAATTATCTTCACCAGTATGCGCAATGGAGATATAGACCTTTATACTATGAATACAGATGGTACAAATGTGCGTCAAATCACCAATACAGTAGGTTACGATGGTGGTGCATGTTTCTCGCCCGATGGCAAGCTCATCACCTGGCGTGCATCTCGCCCACAGACCGATGAAGAGATAAAAGAGTACAAAGAACTGTTGGCGCAGGGGCTGGTGATGCCTACCCGCATGGAGCTCTTTGTGGCTAATGCTGATGGCACCAATGCACGGCAGGTAACCAAACTAGGCAAGGCCAATTGGGCTCCTGCATTTACTCCCGATAGCAAACGATTGATTTTTGCATCAAATCATGAGCATGAGCGTGGTTATCCGTTCAATCTGTATCTTGTAAACTTTGACGGTACGGGTCTGGAGCGCATCTCAAAGGACGAAAGCTTTGACGCATTTCCTATGTTCTCTCCAGATGGTAAAAAGCTGATATTCAGCTCTAACCGAAACAATGGCGGTAATAGAGACACAAATATTTTTCTTTGCGATTGGGTGGATTAGGTGAATTGGTTAACAGGGCAAAAGGTTAAGATGGTAAAAGGATAATAGGGCAATTATCAATTGAGTGTATTGGCATATTATCGAATTGCCGAATTTTCACATTATCAGATTACCACATTATCCAATTACCTCTTTATCAGCAACCTGCCCATTTGTAGTATTACCGATAACAATATAAGCCCCATGCCTGCCAGAAAGCCGCCATTCAATTGGCTGGTACCATTGATGAAGATGATATCGCGGTTTTCATTGTAAAACAGGAAGGCCAGTAGTATGCCATAAACTGGCTCAAGGTTTACAGATAGGGTGGCGGTGAACGATGTAAGGCGTTTTAGTGCATTCAATGCCAGCGACTGCGCCCATACTGTGCAGCAGAGGCTGAGCACTATGAGCCATATCCAGTCGTTATACATCCAGTTTTTACTGAAAAGGTCCGTCACATGTGGCAGGAAAACCGTTTCCGGTTTATAATAATATAGTACAGGCATCAACAGCGTAATAAACACCCAGCCTGTAGTCATCTCATAAAATACCATAGTCCTTGCCGGATACCGGGCAGCAATTTGTTTGTTTAGGACTGTGAAAACTGAACTGAGTAGTGCAGCAAGTACTCCGGCTAGTATGCCCCACCCATAAAACTGCTGAAACTGATAAATAAGGTACACACCAATTATGGCAAGCGAGCCAAGCAGCAATTCTTTTGCATCATGTTTGCCCTTGTTGATGATTGGGTCTACCAGCGGCGTGAATATGCTGGCAGTAGACAGGCACACAAGAGCAATAGATATATTTGCCAACTTTATAGAACCGTAAAATGCCACCCAGTGCATGCCCATTAGTACACCTATCAGTGCCAGCAAACGCATGTCTTTGCGTGTTATTGGTACCCACAATCTTCTATAATATAGTATGCCGGCCATGAACAGGGCAGTGAGTAGCATTCTGTACCATACCAGCACCGGTGCATCCAGCGATATGGCTCTGCCCAGCACTCCCGTAAATCCCCATAGTAATACAGCAACGTGCATCTGCACCAATGCTTTCCTCATAATGCTGCAAACATAAGTGAACTTACCAAAATAAAATGGATGGAGCTATATTGAAATCTTTCTTTATTGCTGGTCGCCTACGGCAACCCAGTCTTTAAGTACATCGCAGGTGTGGTACTCAGGCGCTATCCACAAATAGAAAGTTGGGGCTTTTGATGTTACCCAGTTTTGTATTTTTATTTGTTTCTTCTGCGCCATGGCTACTTCCTGTATTTTTCCGTAGTCTTCTTTCAGGTTTGCCTTGTGTGGAGATGTACGCGTGCGCATATACACTATCCTGCAGGATTTCTCACGCTGCTCATTCACGAAAATATGCGGAGCGGAGAAACCTCCCTGTACCATAGTATCCAGCAATAGTACCATTACAGGGTCAAGTTTGGTTATGTCCAGATCGGTATTGCCTGTAGATGGGTCTGCTACCATGCCACCTGTGCGCTTGGCAGCTTCATCGGTAGAGAATTTACCTACCGCCTCAGGGAATGCCATTTTACCAGTTACCAACAGATTGCGAACACTATCCAGTTTGGCCAGTGCTTTATTAAAGTCTGCAGTGGTTACTGTTGGTTTTATCAGTATATGGCGCAGGTCGGCTTCATCACCCTTCCTGTTTATCATCTGTATAATATGGTAGCCAAATTTTGTTTTCACTATGGGTGAAATCTCGCCGTTCTGTAGCTTAAAGGTCGCATTTATAAACTCCTGCACCCATGGTCCGTTACGTGTCACACCATCATACCTTCCACCATTATCTCTGCTTCCTCCATCTTCGCTATAGAATCCCGCCGCATTCTCAAATGTTTTCTTGCCTTCTATGATTTCCTTACGCAGTTCTTCTATCCGGCTGTGTGCATAGTCATCCATTTCCTGACTTATAGGTGGATCTATTACTATTTGTCCTACTTCCACTGTAGCCGGGAAAAACGGAAGACTGTCCACAGGGATTTTTTTATAAAATGCTTCTACTTCAGCGGGTGTTATTTTTACATTCTCTATTATCTGGTTTTCTGCCTTACCAGCCAGCAATTGTTCCCTTATTACATCGCGGTATTCTTCTTTTAGCTGATAAATCGTTTTGCCTGACACCTGCTCCAGTTTTTCTTTAGACCCATAGAGCTGGGTGAAATAGCGCAAACGGTTATCGAGCTGCCCCTCTACATCCTCATCACTTACGAAAAGGCTATCTCTGTCGGCCTGTTCCATTTGCATTTTCTTCACTATCATATCCTGCAGTGCAAGGCATCTGTACGTAACTTCTTCGAAGTTTGGGTCCTGCTGCCGGGCCTGAGCTATTTGCATCTCCAGTTCAGACTGCAGTATGATACGGTTGCGACCAATGATGCTGATAATCTTATCGGCACTTTGCTGTGCGTATACAGAGCCTATGCCCATAAAGGCAAAAAATAATAGTGTACTGGTCTTTATTAGATTCATGAAAATGGATATGTAATACGCCTAACCGACAAATTTAGCTTATTTGCAAACTATATGCGAATAGAACTTCTATTTTAACTTTTATATAGTTTTTGAGCTGACTTGGTACCGGATTTATAGCTATTGCTACCACTTCTTAAATATCACATACACTGCCAATACGATTAGCCCAAAGCCTACGATATGATTCCATTCGAACTTCTGCTTGAAAACGACTACCGAAAATACCATAAATACAATTAGTGTTATTGCCTCCTGTATCGTCTTTAGCTCCACCAGGCTATAAGGACCACCATTCTCTTTAAAACCCATCCTGTTTGCGGGTACCTGAAAAACATATTCAAAAAAAGCCATTCCCCAGCTTATCAGTATTACTGTAAACAGCCCCGGATTCTTAAGCCATTCTATATCCTTAAACTTGAGATGCCCATACCATGCAAAGGTCATAAAGGTGTTGGATATTATCAGCAGTATGATAGTAGTGAGTGCTTTCATAGGGTGCAAAGGTATTTTGAACCTGTCATAGTGCAAATTTGAAATTTTATATCCTTCTTTACTTCTCCCCCCAATGAATTACCTTTGCACCGTTTTTACTAAATATTACAGATGTCTGAAATAAGGCCATTTTTAAGGTTGAGCGGTTTGGAGCCTTTGGTAGTGCGACCAGAGACAAATTTTATCAATGTTGGTGAGCGCACCAATGTAACCGGCTCCAAAAAATTTGCCCGGCTTATTCGTGAGGGTAAGTATGAGGAAGCACTGTCTGTGGCACGCCAGCAGGTAGAAAGCGGTGCCCAGATTCTGGACATAAACATGGACGATGCGCTGCTGGATGGCGTGCAGGCGATGAATATTTTTGTGAATTTGCTGCAAGCCGAGCCTGATATTGCTCGTATACCTATCATGCTGGATTCGTCCAAATTCGCAATTATAGAAGCAGGGCTCAAGTGTATACAGGGGAAATGTATTGTCAACTCCATCTCCATGAAGGAAGGAGAGGAGAAGTTTATAGAACAGGCCGAGATATGCCGTAGCTACGGTGCCTCGGTAATTGTAATGGCGTTTGATGAGCAGGGGCAGGCAGATACTCTGGAGCGCAGGGTAGACATTTGTCAGCGTGCCTATGATATTCTTACACAGCAAGTTGGTTTTCATCCCTCAGACATCATTTTCGACCCCAACATCTTTGCTATAGCCACCGGCATAGAAGAGCACAATAATTATGGTGTAGACTTTATTGAGGCTACCCGAATCATAAAACAGAGAATGCCGCTAACCCGCATTAGTGGAGGCGTAAGTAATGTATCCTTCTCTTTCCGGGGCAATGATGTGGTGCGCGAGGCAATGCACAGCGTTTTTCTGTACTATGCTATCAGGGCAGGTATGGATATGGGTATAGTGAATGCCGGCGCATTGGTTGTGTACGATGAAATAGACCCTCAGTTGCGCGACCTGTGCGAAGATGTGATTCTTAACCGCAACGAAGATGCTACTGAAAAGCTGGTAACATTTGCCGATACTGTGAAAGCAAAGGGCAAAGAAGTGAAAAAGGATGATGTATGGCGTAGTGCTCCCGTAGAGGAGCGCCTGAAACATGCACTCGTTAACGGTATAACGGACTTTATCGACGCAGACACCGAAGAAGCACGTGTGAAATATCCAAAGCCGCTTGATGTGATAGAAGGTCCGCTGATGGATGGAATGAATGTAGTGGGAGACCTCTTTGGTAGTGGCAGAATGTTTCTGCCACAGGTGGTAAAGAGTGCCCGGGTAATGAAGAAGAGTGTGGCATACCTGTTTCCGTTCATAGAGGCAGAAAAAGAAGCCCGCCGTCAGGCACACATAGAAGCCGGAACAATAAATGAAGAAGCTGCCGGTGCTGCCAAAATACTTATGGCTACGGTAAAAGGCGATGTACACGATATAGGTAAAAACATAGTAGGTGTGGTGCTGGGCTGTAACGGATATGATATCATAGACCTGGGGGTCATGGTGCCTGCCGATAAAATACTGGATACGGCACAGCGCGAAAATGTGGATATTATTGGACTAAGTGGTCTCATTACTCCTTCGCTCGACGAGATGGTACATGTGGCTAAAGAAATGAAGCGCAGGGGTATGAAGCAGCCATTGCTGATAGGTGGAGCCACTACCAGCCGTATGCACACCGCTGTGAAAATATCACCACAGTATGACGAAGGAATAGTGCATGTACTTGATGCAAGCCGCAGTGTGACGGTAGCCGGAAATCTGCTCAATAAAGAAACGAAAGGGCAGTTTCTTAACGGTATAAATGAGGAGTACCTGAAACTACGTCAGGATTTTGAGAACAAAAAGACAGCCAAACAATACATCACTTTTGCTGAGGCACAGGCAAACCCAGTGAATATAAACTGGGACAACTACACGCCGCCCCGCCCAAACAAAATGGGTGTGACCGTTTTTCCTGATTACAACCTTGCTGAGTTAAGGCAATACATAGATTGGGGACCATTCTTCATATCGTGGGAAATGAAGGGTAAATTTCCTGAGATACTCAGTGATGCTACAATAGGTGCAGAAGCAACCAAGCTCTATAATGATGCCAACGCTCTGCTCGATAAGATAGTTAGTGAAAAGTGGCTAACAGCAAAAGGTGTTATAGGATTCTGGGAGGCCGATAAGATAGCCCCTGATACCATAGTGCTGAAAAATGAACATGGTGGCGAACTGGCTACACTGGAGATGCTGCGTCAACAAATAAAAAAAGCAGCAGGTCAGCCGAGTTATTCACTTGCGGATTTTGTGAAACCACATACCCCTCATATTGCAGGTTCGCCTACAGATTATATGGGTGCTTTTGCCGTGAGTATACATGGTATCGAACCACATATCAAGCGTTTTTCTGACGATCTCGACGATTACAACAAAATAATGCTGCAGGCTCTAGCCGACCGCCTTGCAGAGGCTTTTGCCGAGGTATTGCACAAGCGCACCCGTACGGAGTTTTGGGGATATATTCCTCAGGAGGATATTCCAGTTGCCGAGCTGGTCAAAGAAAAATATCAGGGTATACGGCCGGCACCCGGTTATCCGGCCTGCCCCGATCATACCGAAAAGTACAAACTATTCGACCTGCTTAATGCACACGAAACTGCCGGAATAGAGCTTACTGAGTCGCTGGCAATGTATCCTGGAGCATCTGTTTGCGGTTGGTACTTCAGCCACCCCGAAAGTGGTTACTTTGGTATCAACAAAATATCAGAAGACCAGTTACACAGCTATGCACATCGCAAGGGCATGAGTGTTGATGAAATAAGCCGCTGGCTATCGCCGATACTGGAGTAAGTTATTTAAAAGTTTTAAGAGGAAAGTCTTTGACTATTTGCCGGCAATAACATAAATTATCATTTATAAGGTTTAATGAACAAATCGACCGAAAGAAAAAACGCTCCTGTTCCTGTGGCGCATCCGTCTGCCTTAGTGCGGGGAGTAGCGCATGTTATATCTGTTATTTTTCATCCGGTTTTCATGCCGGTTATTATGTCGCTGGTTATATATAAGCTGGCACCGGCGGGATTTGCCGGGCTGCAGCCCAAACAGCTCGGACTCATGTTCATAAGTATTGCTGTGTCTACAGTGCTTTTTCCCTTGTTCAGTATTCTGCTTATGAAACCGTTAGGGTTCATAGACAGTTATCAGATGCCTACTGCTAAGGAGCGTACTATACCGCTTATGGTCATCATGATATTTTATTTCTGGATCAGCCATGTGTTCAATAATATGGCAGGTGTTGTGCCGCTGGCACTCAAAGTCCTGCTTCTGGGCAATTTTTGGGGTATAATTATCGTATTTCTGGTCAATATTTTCACCCGGGTCAGTATGCACACATCAGCCGCAGGGGGTATGATAGGTATAGTAGCAGTGCTGCTCATCATCAGTCCGGCCAATATGATTTTGCCCTTTTTTGCTGCACTCGTTGCTGCAGGTATCATAGGATCCGCCCGTATGTTTCTGGGTGCTCACCAGCGGGGCGATGTATGGCTGGGATACATAATTGGCATTATTGTGCAACTTGGTGCGTATATTTACATCTCTATCTAAACATTAGTGCTAAATTTTAACTGCCCTGTTTGTTTTTCTGTTATTTTTATTTCCGATTCTTACATAAATTTGCACATGCTTACAGGTAAAGAACTTATTCTGGCAACAAAACCTTTCGCGAAAGAAATACGTTGGAAAAGTTGGTATTTTACAATTACGTCACTTTTGTTGCTTATTGGTTCCATAGCAGGAACCATGTACTTCGACAATATATTTTTGCGCATATTGTGTAGCGTCGCAGCGGCAATGTTACTATCGCGTTTTTTCATCATTTTTCATGATTTTCAACATCATACCATTTTACGTGGCTCGAAAATAGCCGATGTAATTTTTACAGCTTTTGGTGTATATATGATAACACCACCCAATATCTGGAAACGTTCACACGACCATCATCACAACAATAACGCAAAACTGTTTAGTGCCAGTATTGGTTCTTTTCCTATCATGACCCGCCAGAAGTTTATGGAGGCCTCTAAAAAAGAAAGGTTTGAGTATCTGGCAGTAAGACATCCTATAAATATGCTTTTTGCTTATTTTACCACATTTACCTATGGCATGTGTGTGCAGTCATTTATCAGTAATCCCCGTCGTCACTGGGATTCGCTGGCTGTACTTATTTTTCATTATACGGTTGCAGTCTTACTTGTTATTTACTTTGGCTGGCTTACCTGGTTTCTTACATTCTTTTTTCCTTTCTTTTTGTCGCACATGCTTGGCGCTTATCTGTTTTATGCACAGCACAATTTTCCGGGTGTTACGTTTAAAAAAAATGTAGATTGGAGTTATACCAATGCAGCTCTTGAGTCTTCGAGCTTTATGGATCTAAACCCGTTCATGCAGTGGGTTACTGCTAATATTGGTTTTCACCACATTCACCATCTCAATTCCAAGATACCATTCTATCGCCTGCCCGAGGCTATGGCTGCAATACCCGAGTTGCAGGAAGCTAAAGTAACAACCCTGAAGCCATCTGATATAGCCTCCTGTCTGCGTCTAAAAGTATGGGATGCGGAGCAGAATAAAATGATAGGTTTCGATGAGATGGGAGCAATAGGCTGATTTTTAGTTTATTTTTTATTTTTCATATATCCGGTTGACCTTTTCCACATGTGACCATTATCATGATTTATTGTTTTTGTGAATTGTAACTTTGTTTATAATAAACAAACCTGATTGCGAAAAAAGATTTTACATACCTTACTATTGTTCATTGCAATAAACATCGTAACGGGGAATCAATTTTCCCGCCTACCGCTGGTATTTATACATTTTTTCGAACACAGTTTGCTTGATAGCAGTATCGGTTTTGGTGACTTTCTTGTCATGCACTATGGTGGTACAGATAATGATGATAATGATGAGAATAAAGACAGCCAATTGCCTTTCAAGAGTGTAAGTTTCGGTATATCTCCTTATTGTGAGTGTCCCAATACGGAATTTGTATTTTCTAATAACTTTGTTTATAATTTAGAGGTCCTTCCAACCAAATTCAGGAATTCTTTCGTTCCTGCCGGCGTCTACTCAGTCCTGTTCAGGCCCCCATTGGTTTAGTGTTTGATGATTTGAAATAATTGCTCACAGGCTCTTTTGCCTGTGCGATTTTCTTATTTTTTTACTAAATCCAGTTTATGCTCAATAGGATAATTTCTTTTTCAATTTCTAATAAACTCATAATTGCATTGTTCATTCTCGGGTTAATTGTTTGGGGTGGTTTTGAGTTAACTCGTCTGCCAATCGATGCGGTGCCCGACATTACTGATAATCAGGTGCAGGTTATCACTGTTTCTCCCTCCTTGGGTGCCACAGATATAGAGCGGGTAATAACCATTCCCGTAGAGCAGGCATGCAGTAGTATTCCCGGGCTCAAATATTCCAGAAGTTTTTCTCGCTTCGGATTATCATTAGTTACAATAATATTTGATGATAACACCGATATCTACTGGGCCAGACAGCAGATCAATGAACAATTGCAAAAGGTAAAACAGAATTTGCCCGGAGGAATCGGATCCCCTGAATTGGCTCCGGTAACTACCGGCTTGGGGGAGATATATCAATACATCATTCGGCCTACAAAAGGGTATGAAGGCAAATTCTCAGTTGCAGAGTTGCGCACTATTCAGGATTGGACAGTGAGAAGGCAACTTCTGGGTACCCCCGGAGTGGCAGAGGTATCCAGCTTTGGTGGCAAGCTCAAACAATATGAAATAGCTGTTCGCCCGGGGCAATTGAAGGCATATGGGCTCACTATTGCTGACATATTTGAATCCCTCGAGAAAAACAACCAGAATACAGGTGGAGCGTATATTGAAAAAGGTCCGACGGTGTTGTTTATAAGAAGTGAGGGTTTGATTACTTCGCTCGATGATATTAAGAGAATTGTAGTTAAAATGCTGCCTGATGGTACTCCTTTGCTGATAAGCGATGTGGCTGATATTGACTTTGGTAGTGCCATCCGGTATGGTGCTATGACCTATAATGACAAGGGAGAAGTAGCAGGAGCAGTTGTAATGATGCTGAAAGGCGAAAACTCATCGGCTGTCATAAAAAGAGTAAAAGACAAGATAGCCGAAATTCAGAAGATGTTACCGGAGGGTGTTGTTATTGAGCCTTTTCTGGATCGTACCAAAATGGTAGACAATGCAATAAGCACAGTGGAAACCAATTTATTGGAAGGCGCTTTGATTGTTATTTTCGTGCTCGTTTTCTTTCTCGGCAACATCAGAGCGGGCCTTATAGTATCGTCTGTAATCCCACTTTCTATGCTGTTTGCTATCATACTGATGAATATGTTTGGGGTGGGTGGCAATTTAATGTCGCTGGGAGCCATAGATTTCGGATTGATTGTAGATGGTTCGGTTATTGTAGTTGAGGCCATTTTGCACCGTTTTTCACATTCCAAGCATTTTAGAAGTCTTACACACATTGATCAGAAACAAATGGACAATGAGGTAGGGACTTCTACTGGAACAATGATCAAATCGGCCGTTTTTAGCCAGATTATTATTCTTATAGTTTATATACCTATCTTATCATTGCAGGGCATAGAAGGTAAGATGTTCAAGCCTATGGCTTTTACTATTGCCTTTGCGATACTCGGGGCATTCATTCTGTCTGTGACTTATGTGCCGATGATGGCGGCACTATGCCTCAACAAAAAACTGCAGCACAAACAAACGATAACAGATAAGTTTATAACATGGCTGGAGCGGCGATATCAGCCACTTCTAGGCAGGATACTCAATTACCCAAAGGCAGTTATTACTTCTACTTTGCTGTTGTTTTCGATTTCTATATGGCTGCTATTGGGTATGGGAGGTGAATTTATTCCCCAGTTGGAGGAGGGAGATTTTGCTGTAGAAACTCGTGTATTGACAGGTAGTAGTCTTGCCAATACTATTGAGTATACCCAGCAGGCATCAAGTTTGCTTCTGCAACGCTTTCCTGAAATCGAGAAAATAGTAACAAAGATAGGGAGCTCAGAAGTGCCTACGGACCCTATGCCTTTCGAGGCTGGCGATATGATACTGGTGCTGAAAGATAAAAAGAAATGGACTTCAGCATCATCCTTCGATGAGCTAAGCGCCAAAATGACAAAGGAACTGGAAGAAATACCGGGCATTACACTTGGTTTTCAGTTTCCGGTGCAGATGAGGTTTAACGAACTTATGACTGGTGCCCGGCAGGACGTAGTCTGCAAAATCTTCGGAGAAAATCTAGATACGCTAACAAAATACGCCCATGAGTTAAATGGGGTAATACAGACAATTGATGGCGCAATCAATGTATATGAAGAAAAGGTTACAGGTATGCCGCAATTGATCATTAAATACAACAGGGATGCTATGGCAAAATATGGATTGAACGTAAGTGATGTAAATAGGGTAGTGAACGCGGGTTTTGCAGGCGAGATAGCGGGACAGGTGTATGAAGGTGAGAAGAGATTTGATATAGTAGTTCGCCTTGCAGGTGATGCCCGAAAGAACTCTGTTGATATTCAAAACCTGTTGGTTAGCACCGCTCAGGGTACCCAGATTCCGCTGAGTGAAATAGCTTCGATCGTGGAGGAGGAAGGG
>JAIOYR010000074.1 GCA_021740995.1 Taibaiella sp. | reverse complement strand
CAATGCAGTGAGGTGCTCTCGTTCATTTGATTATGTACTACAATTTCTGCTGTATCACCTTCAGTAAACTCAAGAGTGGGCATAGGTATCTGTCCGTTTACCGCAATGGCTCTTTTTTCTTTACCTGCATAGTTTACAATGGTATCTTTTACATAGAGATCGTAATGCACTACTTTTTGTGCAGACGAGATGTGTGTAGCCAAAAGCAAACATATTGCAGACAGCAGCTTTTTTTCAAAAAAACTTTTTATTTCCATTTTATAAAATGCATTGAGAAAATGTTTGTACGGCATCATCTTGCAGCAATGCCCTCTATCGTTATTATTTTTTTCATCTACTTTACCGCATGTAAGCATTGAGGAGCCGTAATAAGGATTCTTTATTTCTTTTTCTTTGCTCAATCAGTAGGCTTTTTTCATAGGGCAATATTGGTAGTAAACGGGCTGATTCACTTTATCCGAAACCTTTACGAGCTCCCACATAGTGGTGGAAACATCTTTGAAAGTGGCTCTTTGCTTTTCGAGATTGGTGCCTGCTTTGCTCAATTTCTCAGTGGCTTTTAGTAGATCGGCTTTCTGAGTAAAACTGCCTTCATTTTTTACATCTTCATAAAAGGTGTTTATAGCAGTGCCTGCAGCTTTACTGTCGCTGTTTACCAATGCGTTTTTGACATTGATATAATTATCTAAAAGGCTGCAAGTGTTTTGGGCAAATGTTGAATTTCCAAGCAGTATTATCGCCATTGCTAGCATTGACTTTTTCATTTTATCTACTTTTAAAATTTTAATAATTAGGCTGAATGAATTTTATAGTCAAAGAGCTTCAGCTTTGAAGCCTTTTTTATTGATGATTGCTACTACCTCCTCTTCTGTAATGCCATCAGACTTTATCGTTAGTATTTTGTTGCTATTGGCCGTATCCACATTCCATTCGCATATGCCTACGGCATTGTCCAAATCAGATTTTATTTTTGATACACAACCTCCGCAATTAAGGTTTGTTTTGAACTGAAGATTTTTTTTTTCCATTTTTTTGATTTTTTTTTTGGTTATTGTTATTTGATAATGCAAATTTCCGATGATTATCTCCTGTGATGCTTACAATTTTCTCTGTTTGATTTGTGATATTTACTGATTTACTTTTTCCATTTTAAACGTAGGCTGTTGCTTACCACGCTCACACTGCTTAAGGCCATTGCGGCACCAGCAATCATGGGATTTAGCAAGAAACCGTTAATGGGATAAAAAATGCCTGCCGCAACCGGTATCCCGATAAGGTTATAAATAAATGCCCAGAACAGGTTTTGCTTAATCGTTGCTACTGTTTGTTTTGATAAGCGGATAGCCTGTGGTATTTTAGCAAGGTTTGATGAAATGATTGTCATTTTGGCTACTTCTATGGCTATATCACTTCCTTTGCCCATTGCGATGCTTACGTCGGCTGTAGCCAATGCGGTACTGTCATTGATGCCATCGCCTACCATTGCTACAATTTTTCCTTGTTGTTGAAGTTGTTTTACAAAATCTGCTTTATGCTGTGGCAATACTTCAGCTTTGTAATTTTTAATCCCTGTTTGTTGTGCAATTGCCTTGGCAGTAGCTTCATTATCACCGGTAAGCATATATATATCAATACCCATGTTCTGCATTTCTTTTATTGCCTGTACCGATGTTTCTTTAATCTTGTCAGAGATTGCAATTACAGAAAGTGCTTGTTTGCTGTCCGCAAACCAGATAACAGTTTTGGAATGTTTGGCCCATTCATCAGCTTGTTGCTGCAATTGCTCAGCTATAACAATTTTGTTTTCTGCTAATAGCTTTTTATTGCCTACATAATAGGTTTCGTTGTTATAATCTGCTTTTGCGCCTTTACCCGTAACACTATCGAACTTTGATAGCGAGATGGTTGGTATGCCGTCGAGATTTTTCACAACTGCTTCAGCTAATGGATGCTCGGATTGTTTTTCGATACTCAAAAAAATGTCTTTCGTTGTATCATCATTATTGAGCCATAGCATGCCTGTTACCTGAGGTTTTCCTTCAGTTATCGTTCCTGTTTTATCCAAGACGATTGCAGTAACTTTCTTAGCTAACTCAAGGCTCTCGGCGTCTTTTATAAGAATGCCGTTTTCTGCACCTTTACCCACACCTACCATAATTGCCGTAGGTGTAGCCAACCCTAACGCACAAGGACATGCGATAACCAATACCGTAACGGCTGCCATCAACCCATGCGCCAGGCCGTTATCGCCACCTAAGAAGAACCATAGAATAAAGGTCAGGATGGCAATGCTCATTACTGCCGGAACAAAAATACCTGCAATCTTATCTACCAATTTTTGTACTGGTGCTTTACTGCCTTGTGCATCCTGCACCATTTTGATGATATTGGCAAGCATGGTTTCTCTGCCTACTTTCATCGCCTTAAATTGGAAGCTGCCTTTTTGGTTAATTGTTCCGGCAAAAACTTTTTCGTTTTCGTTTTTTAGCACGGGTACAGGTTCGCCACTTAGCATACTTTCATCCACATAGGATGTTCCTGATACTACCACACCATCAACAGCAATTTTTTCTCCGGGTTTTACAATAATAATTTCGCCTACGTTCACATCTTCAATGGCTTTTTGTATTTCGTTGCCATCGGCTTCTTTTATCATAACTGTTTTGGGCTGTAATCCAATCAATTTTTTGATTGCAGATGAGGTATTTCCTTTAGCTTTTTCTTCCAATAATTTACCTAAAAGGATGAATGCGATAACAACGGTTGCTGCTTCAAAATATACATGGGCGTGTAGTCCTCTCTGATGCCAAAAGTTTGCGAAAAGCATGTTGAAAACACTGAATATATAGGCGATGCCCGTACTCAATGCTACCAAAGTATCCATATTGGCAGAACGGTGTTTTGCCTGCTTCCACGCATTGATGAAAAAGTCTTTACCGAACCAAACTACTACAGGAGTAGAGAAGAACCACATAATAGGGTCAGCATAAGGCATATCCATAAAGAACATTCCTATAATGACAACAGGCAAAGAAAGTATAACTGCACCAATGGTCTTGTTTTTTAAGGTGCGGAATTTCTTTTCTTGGATTGATTCTAGTGTTTCCTGTTGTTTGGTGTCATCTTCTATTAATAAATCATAGCCGATGGCTTGAAGTGCCTTTTGCAACTTTGAGGCATCCGTCATGTTGGGTAAATATTCAACTGTAAGATTGCCCGTAGCAAAATTTACGGAAGAGTAGATTACTCCCGGCTCATATTTGACGATGCTTTCTGCGCTGCCCGCACAAGAGGCGCAGGTCATTCCCAGTACAGGAAAAGTATTTTTAACAGTGGGAACACCATAACCAAGCTCTTTGATAGTCTTAACTACCTCGGCTACTACTTCGTTATCCTCTACCATAATAGAAGCTCTGCGGTTGTTAAGCTCTACTTTGTGGGTTTCCACACCTTTTATTTGGGCCAGCCCTTTTTCAATGATTAACGCACAGTGCTCACTAGCTACATCTTCTAAGGGGATGTAGACGTTCATTTTATTGCTATTGTTCGCCATTTTTCAGATTGCTTTTTTACAATACAAAATTGGCAACATTATTAGAATTAGCTATTACGGAATTGTGGAATTGAATTGTAAGATTTACTTACACCTTATCCAATGGCTTTCGTTTGTGCTCCCTTATTTGCTTGAAATAGCTTGGGGTAAGTCCGGTTGTTTTTTTGAACTGGTTGCTTAAATAAGCGACACTCGAATAATTAAGTCGAATGGCAATTTCACTTAACGACAACTCATCATAAACCAACAATTCCTTTACTTTTTCAATCTTTTGGGCGATATAGTATTTTTCAATAGTGGTGCCTTCTACCTCTGAAAACAGTTTGGATAAGTAATTATAGTCGTGATGTATTTTACCGCTCAATACATCTGAAAGGTTGGTTTTATTATCATTATCCTGATAATGTACCACGTCAATAATAATGTTCTTTATCTTTTCGATAATCCTGCTTTTTTTGTCGTCAATCACCTGAAACCCCAAGGGCACCAAAGCTCCTTCCAAAGTATCTCTATCTTTGGAGCTTAGATCTTTGACAAGGGTCACTTCGCCCAACTTTATATTTTTAATCGCTAAGCCGAGCTTATCCAGTTCATTTTGAACAACCAAAATACAACGGTTACAGACCATATTTTTTACGAACAGTGTATTCATATTGCTATTTAGGTGTAATTACATGTGTTATAGAAATTTAATTTTCGAAATCTCTATTAAAGTGTTACTAATTGCTGATTGTAAGCAACTAACTGTGATGGAATGACTAAAAATTCTTGAACGCGATACAAATATAGGGATAAAATGAAACGCTCGATGCCGGCAAAAAGAACCAAAACTAGTTTTTGCTGTGGACAAAACTGTCGACTATTTTTCAACATCTTCTATAATGCGCTCAACAAAATTTAAAAACCCAGCAATTTTTCTTTTATCAAATGCCCTGCGCTTAATGTTATTGACTTGACATATATATTGATTGTAAAAAATATAATAAAAGAGTGTTATTTTTACTGCCATTGTAATAAAACTATACGGACAAGGTGTATCCAGACATGCGCAACAATATTTACAATTGCCGAAATAATTATTGGCGTTACAAGGAGTTGCAAATAATCAAAGTGTTTTCGTTCGAACTCGAGCCCAGGTACTGAAGCAGACTATTAAAAAATAGTCTGCTTTTTTGTTTCTAAACCCCAGTATAATCAAGGAATTTCAAATGAAAAATCATTTCGATATTTTAGTGGTTAAATAAACCAAATTTCTAGTTGCATTGATAATGAATCATTTGCGAGTTAGAGTCCGGTTCACTCAAAACCAAACAAAAAATCATGAACTCAAAATCTAAAAAACGTTTAAGTATTGACGAATTAAAATCATATCCCGGATTTGAAAATTATACGGATGAAATGGCAGTAGAAACAATTGCTAGTCTTGAAACATTATCAATTCTATTTTATGAGCATTATCAAAAAACTATTCAAGAAAAAGTAAATTTATTGAAGGATAAATAGCTATCCAAATCAAAATAGCCATTTTGTATTTAAGGAGTATTTTCATTTATTTAAGCAACAGAGCCAATTGTCCTTGGTGATAGCTCAGGTGATTGGTTCTGCTAAGTAAAACATTTAGTCGGTTTCTATGTGGTTCTTTCGCAAAGTCTTCATCAGATATAGCTGTATGTTTTTGAAGCCAATCTTCCGTTGACAAATTATTAAAATGCTTTTTCAATTCGTCATCCACAGCTATCCACTTCTGGCGCAAGTCTGTAATTGTAAAAGGTAATGCTTCTAAATTATCTGGATTTCTTAAAAAACAATCTTTTAATTCAGGTAACATTGGCTCTCTAAATCCAAGTAATGGCAACATTGAATCATTTGCAGCAGTAAGATGTCCTAACAAGTAAATTCCTCTATTTCGATTGGGTGACACTACTTTCATTAATTCTTCATCGCTTAGTTTTACCAATAGGTCATAAACTCGTTTAACAGTTATGTTCCAACTTTCAATTATCATTTGTGTTTGCATCATTGTTTATTTTTGATTAATCAATTTGTTTTCTCGAACGAAATAAAAATAAAGCCCCACCAAAATTTTAGCCTCGGAAGAGTTTATTATTTTATTGCTATTTATGCAGTAACACCACCCAAAACGCCTTCAAGTTGCATTTCTTTCAAAACTCTGTCTTGAATAGGTTGAGTTAAAGCATTGATTTCATCAACACCCCAAGTAATACCCACTACTGTTCTGGTTGGACGACGTCCAAATGGAGTTTCTGCTAATTTTAGATAGGCATCAACCACCCATTGTGGGTTGGGTGCGTCTTCGCTTGACAACATTTTCGCAAAACTTTCACCCATTGCAGACGGAACACCAGCTAACTGACCATAAGTTTCTAAAACTTCGCTATGCGCAGGTGCTTGACCTGACGCTAAAAGTCCTGTGCCAAATGGACCTGGCTCTACCATAACAATATCAACACCAAAAGGAGAAACTTCATAACGCAAGGCTTGTGAGTAACCTTCTAAGGCGTGTTTGGTAGCGGTATAAGTACCAAAAAACGGTGGCGACATACGTCCAACCAACGAAGAAGTATTGATAATTAAACCAGAACCTGCTTTTCGCATAGAAGGCAGCACTGCTTGCATTACACGAATAGCGCCATAATAGTTTGTCTCCATTTGTGCATGAGCCTGAGCAACACTAAAGGCTTCAGTAATACCAAGAAACATTACACCTGCATTGTTAATTAGAATATCAATAGTTTCTACTTCTGCAATAATATTCGCCATTGCTCCTTTTACAGATGTATCGTTAGTTACATCCATATCTACGACTTTAATGTTCTTAGAATGTGCTTCTAAATCTGCTTTTGCACTTGTATTTTTTCCGTTAGGATTACGCATAGTTGCAAAAACTTTATTGCCTTTATCGGCAAAATCTTTAGCAGCCTTTAAGCCAAATCCGCTACTGCTTCCTGTGATGATTATATTTTTCATTTGGATATTTTTTTTAAGAATTAATTTAAGATGATGGTTTAATTTGAAGCATAGGTAAATGCTAAATAGTTAAGTACGGTTGATGCGAGCCAGAAAGGAACAAACACGATTCCTACATTTCGACCATTTTTGGAAACCTTTGGATGGTGTCCCAAAAAAGGAATGCCAGCATGATTGGCATTTACCAAGGTGAAAAGTACAGACATTACCATTAATAAGAAATGCAGAATATCTCTTTCTTGTAAAGGCAATTGAAAGGCGTAAATGATACCAGTTATAACCGCCCATAAAGCCAAAGAGTTTTGGCGTTGTTCAAAAAGCAACAGAAATATATAATCTTTCGCAGCTGTTTTTTTCTCTTCAGACACAGATGCAATTGCTGCATCTAACATTGCAGTTTGTTCTTTAGCAGATATTTGATTTTTAGCCTTAGGAAAGGCTGGTTCAAATAATGGAAGTACATAGTTAACAATTAATCGAGCCAACATGGGATATACTACTTCTATTGAATGAAGAATACCCGGAATGGCGCACAGAACCAAAGCGATTGTTGAAATTGAATTTTGTGACATAGTTTATTTTTATTAGTTTTAAAAAGCCCACTCTTTCGAGTAGGCTTTGATTATTTTAATTATTAAAAACCTCCGAACATACCGTTTTGATTTGCTAGTTTTTCATTAGGTACTTCTTGAATCACATCCCAATGTTCTACGATTTTGCCACCTTTCATTCTGAATAAGTCATAAAAAGCGTGTTTTTTACCACCGTTCCATTCGCCTTCGCTTACTGTAAGTACGAAGTTACCTTCGCCTAACACTTTATGGATTTTGGTGTATTTAAACATATTATTTTGAGAAGTAAGGTATTGTATGGCTTCTCCTAAACCACTTAAACCATCTTTTATTTGCGGGTTGTGTTGATGGTATTCTTCAGTGCTGATGTATTCAGTTAATTTATTAGGATTTTTCCCCATCAAAACATCTTCAATAAGAGAAACTGCTAAAGCTTTGTTCGCTTCGGTTTTGTCTAAGTCTTCAACAATTGTTGGCCCATCAGTTTGGGATCTTCCACTTACAGTTTCTTTTACCAAAACTGTCATAGCATCCCAATGCTCGGCAACTTTCCCGTTTTTATCTACACGGATAATATCAAATGCCACCATTTCATCCGCCCCGAAAGGTTTGGCGTTTTTCCAGATGTTATGCATAAACACATAGTTACCATCTTGAAATAATCTTACGTTTTCGGCATGGGTTCCATTTTCTTTTAAAACAGGCAATAATTCGATGAATGGCTCTAATCCTGTAGGAACAAATGGATTGTGCTGGATGTAATCCGCAGTTGCAAATTTGCGCATGGTTTCTACGTCTTGTTTAGCAACAGAACCTAAGAAGGTGCCTACGATTTCTTTGTTGTTCATTTTAGTTGTTTTTTTAGTTGATTGTTTTGATTCGCTTTTTGATTTTGTTTGTGCTATGCCAGAGGAAGCGAGAATACCTGCCAACATGAATACGCTGATTGTTTTTTTCATTGATTTTGTAATTTGAAGATTAATTATTACTTTTGTTTCGCAAGCAAAAGTATAAAATAACTTTCATAATGCAAGTGATTTTGTAAATACTTTCATTTTGCAAGTAATATTTAACCTTAATTTAACAAATGGAACACAACTTCAGATGTAATTGTCCATTTACTTCTGCCTTAGATGTTGTTGGCGACAAGTGGATGTTGGTGATAGTAAAGCAAATGTTAATTGAAGGAAAAGAAACCTTCAAAGACTTTACTGAAAGTGATGAAGCCATTGCTACTAATATACTTTCGGCTAAGCTCAAACTACTAGAAGAATTTGGAATCATCATAAAAACGCAACGTCCAGATAATAAAAAGACTAATCTTTATCTTTTAACTGATATGGGATTGGCTTTAACACCTATACTTGTAGAACTTGCGAAATGGAGCGATAAGCATTTAAGAGAAATGCATCCAAGCATAGTGAATGGAAAATCAATGAAGTTGTTGAGAACTGACAAAGCAGCTTTTGCAAGTGCCTTAGAAAAAAAGTACAGAGAAAAACTGGTAGCAATATAGATTTTTCATAACCAAGCGAACAAGAGGTGATTCTCCGAATCAATGGAACGATTTCCAATTACGAGAATTCATAAGAATTCTAATCGCTTGGAAATCATCAATAAAGTTCGATAAATCCAACCCGCAGGGTCCCTCCCTATGAAAAATCGTAGTGCGCTATAAGTTTTTCGATTTAATGCGCGATTCTATTTTTTTGATTTCATTTCACGCTTCTTTGCCTCGGCCTAGGTAACGAATGATTCTGTGTATTTCAGCTCCTGGGTAATGCTTGTGGAAATAAAGGTAGAATGGCAAATATGGTGTTCACGCAACCTCCGCTCAATGTTGGTGAATGCCGCTAGTTAGTATTTGTTGACTTTTGTAGAGTATATAATGTACACAAATGGCATAAAATAGAAAAACCTCCTAAACATAGGAGTTTTTTCTAAAAGTGATCCCGTTGGGACTCGAACCCAAGACCCTCCCGATGAAAAATCGGGATGCTCTACTGTTGAGCGATAAGTTTTTCAATATAACTGCGCGATTTCATTTTCTTTATTTCAGACTCTCGCTTCTTTGCTTCGGCTAATGTGTTGAAAGATTCTGTGTATCTGAGTTCCCAAGGAATGCCAGTTGAAGTAAAGGTAGAATGACCAATGTTGTGTTCGTATAACCTTCTTTCTAGGTTGGTACATGCCCCAACATAATATTTGTTGACTTTTGTAGAGTATATAATGTACACAAATGGCATAAAATAGAAAAACCTCCCTACTATAGGAGGTTTTTATAAAAGTGATCCCGTTGGGACTCGAACCCAAGACCCATACATTAAAAGTGTATTGCTCTACCAACTGAGCTACGAGATCAATATTATTAAAGAACTGTTTTTTTACTGCTTACTTACTTCTCGAACACAAACCCTCCCGATGAAAAATCGGGATGCTCTACCAACTGAGCTACGAGATCAATATTATTAAAGAACTGTTTTTTTACTGCTTACTTACTTCTCGAACACAAACCCTCCCGATGAAAAATCGGGAAGCTCTACCAACTGAGCTACGAGATCATAAAATAAGAACTTAGAAAAATGCCGCTTCATTTCTGATTTGGTGTGCAAAGATAAGCATCTGAAGTTTTCAACAAAATACTTTTTCAAAAAAAATACGCACAATCCCTGAAACCCTTTACAGTAAAGCAACCTGATAATAATAAATATACTTTTCTAAAAATTAAACAGCAGTTTTGCATTGATAAGGCGCGATGTAAGGCGGTTTGGTACTGCATACATATTGTTGGTGCTCTGGTCTTGTATCCAGGTATAGGATAGTGTATTCTGTATGCTCAACAGGTTGAAGACCTCCAGGCTGCCCCATATCTTCTTTATATTGTTGAAAAAACTGTGGGTATGGTACTCTTTGCGGTCACCATCGAGGAGTAGGGCAGAGAAGCCGATGTCTACCCGCTTGTAGTCGGGTATACGCAGTATGTTCTGATACAGGTGGCCGCGTGGCGGGCCTACGGGTAAGCCACTGGTATAAATCATGTTGATATGCGCTTTGAAGTTCTTGTTTCTAGGCAGATAATCCTCAAAGTACATACCCAGCATAAACCGCTGGTCTGTGGGCATTGGGAAGTAGCTGTCGTAGCCGGATATAGAAGGGCTGTCGATTATTTTCTGCTCAGCCTTTAGCATGCCGATGCTTATCCACGACGTGGCATCCTCAACGAGGTCGCCATACAGGCGCACCTCGCCGCCATACACGTAGCCTATAGCATTGTTCTTGCCGGTATAGCGTATGCGCACATTGTCGTAGCGGTAGGGGTCCATATCCCAGAGGTTTTTGTAATAGCCCTCACCTGTAACCTTGAACGGCCGACTGAACATTTTGAAATTATAATCTGTACCGGCTACAAACTGCACTGATTTTTGTGCCAGCAGTTGTTTGTTGATGCCGCCGGTGGGGTCGCGCATCTCGCGGTAGAATGGGGGCTGAACATACTTGCCACCAGATAGCTTGAACACTATATCCCGCTTCTCCCACTTGGGGCGGTAGGCTACCTGAGCTCGAGGACTAAGTATAAATTCATTGTTGAGGAAGCTGTGATTGAACCGAAGACCGGCGGTAACGGTAAGTCTGCCTGAGTCCAGGCGGATATAATCCTGCACAAAGCCGCTTACCCGCATATAGTCGAACGAGGCAGTAGAATGAAAGAAGCCTGCTATAGGGAGTGCATCGGGATTGTAGGGTTGCGAGAAGCCGGCAGAGTCGCGGCGCTCCCACTCGTGCAGCTCGTCGGCTATTCCGGTAACGGTGGTGTTGGCACCAAACTGTATCAGGTTGTTCTTAGCCTCATAAGAACCCCTCATACCCACATCGCCCACATTTACATTGAGGTAGTTGCGTGCAAAATTCTGTATGCTGCCGGCACCTAGGTAAGTCTTTATCTGCCCAAAGTCGCGCTTGCTCATATCGGTCTGCAACTCGCCAAGCAGGTAGGCACCTGATATGTCGTAGGTTTCGTACTCATTTGTGCGGAAGGCAGAGCCAAGAAACTTCATGCGAAACTTAGATCCCTCCTTGTGGTAGGTAGCAGAAAGGCCGCCAAAGCGGGAGTCGAACTGGTCGAACTCGCCTCCCTGATAAAAGATACTCAACTGATATGCCTGATTGAGCACGCCAAAGCTGGAAGTTGAGGTTTCGGGGAAGAAGGTAAAACGGTTTCGGGCATAGTTGCCTATACCTTCCAGGTCCCAGCTTTTGCCCAGCTTGTAGTTTACCAGAGCCTGTATATCGGTAAATGATGGGTTGTAGATGCCCTTTGTGGGTTGCGATTGCAGCACATACTGGTTGCTTTTTTGGCGTGCGCCCACCAGATAGGTAAGTCTTTGGTTTTTTGTGGCTCCCTCCAGATGCATGCTGGCACCTAGCAGGCTGGTAGTGACAGAGCCGGCGAACTCTTTTGGCCGTTTGTAGGTTACATCCAGCACGCTACTCATCTTGTCGCCATACTTAGACTGAAAGCCACCTACCGAAAAGTTGACATTGGATACAAGGTCAGAGTTGACAAAACTAAGCCCTTCCTGCTGACCGGTGCGCACCAGAAACGGACGGTATATCTCAAAGTCATTGACATATACCAGATTTTCATCGAAGTTGCCACCGCGCACGCTATACTGCGATGTGAGCTCATTGTTGGAGCCTACAGCCAGTTTTATCATGCCTTCTACCCCTCCTATAATGCTGGGCATGTATACTGCTTTGCTTACATCCAGATACACAGAGCCTGCCTCGCCCCGCTTGCGCTGGTCTTTTATGGTAAATTCTTCCAGTTCGGTGAGCTTGTTGGTAGCCAGTTGCACATCTATAGTGCGGGTAGCCCCCTGAAAGAGCAATACTGTGCGACGGGTAAGTATATGACCCGCAGAATAGAATACAACTGATACATCTTTATCGGCGGGTATCTCCAGGCGGTAAAAGCCTTTTTTGTCGGTATAGGTACCCATACCGGTAAGCTCATCGGCTACCAAAGCCTGCTCTATGGCCTTGTCGCGGTCGTCTTTTACAAAACCTGTGACATAGGCACTCTGACCGTAGACACAGGATAATGAAAACAATAAAACAATAAGTATGAATACCTTTTTCTGAAGCATAATGTCCTTACTCCTCTATAACGAAATGAAAATAAGATTATTTTCCTAGCTGCTTCAATCTTTTTATGGTATCCTGCGGATTGAGTGATGCAAATACCGTATTGCCCGCTACAAGCACATCGGCGCCGGCGGCTACTATGTCTGCTACATTATCCAGGGTTACGCCCCCGTCTATCTCTATAAGTGTGTTGCTCCCTGTGGCGTTTATAAGTTCTTTTGCCTTGCGAATTTTGTTGTAGGTGAGTGGCAGAAATTTCTGTCCGCCAAAGCCCGGGTTGATGCTCATAACCAGCAGCAGGTCTATATCGGGCAGTAGGTCTGCGACAGACTCTACGGGTGTGTGCGGATTGATAGCCAATCCTGCCTTCATACCCAGTGCTCTGATAGAGGTGAGTGTGCGGTGCAGGTGGTAGCCTGTTTCGTAGTGTATGGTCAGATAGTCTGCACCTGCTTTTTTGAAATCTTCGAGGTAGCGCTCCGGCTCTTCTATCATCAGGTGCACATCAAATGTCTTGGTAGCCAGTTTTTTCATTTGGGCTATTATGGGCATTCCATAGCTGATGTTAGGTACGAAACGACCGTCCATCACATCCAGATGAAACCAGTCGGCATCGCTATTGTTTACCATTTCTATTTCGGCTCCCAGTTTCAGGAAGTCGGCAGAGAGCATTGATGGAGCTATTATTGGCATTATTGTTTGATTGATAGTATGGTAAGTGGAACTAGTAATTGGGAATTAGGAATTAGGTTTTTTTATTTTTTACTTTTCATTTGATACCCAGTCGTTTTAGGGCTTCTTTCGGTTTGGCATATCCCGGATCCATTTTGAGTGCTATGTTATAATCTCTAGCGGCGTTTTTTATGCTGTCCATCATTTCGCTACATAGCCCCCGGTTGTAATAGGCAGCCGGATTAGATGGGTCTGTTTTTATGGCCATGTCATATTGCCGCCATGCCTTGGCCGTAGAGTCTTCCTGCATGAGCAGGTATCCCAGATTGAAGTAGGCATCCGTATAATGCCTGTCTTCGAGTATGCACCTGCGGTACTCGTTTTTTGCGTTCACGAAGTCGTTATTTTTCTGGTAATATACACCCCGGGCAAAGACCGGGAAAACATCGAACGTATCCAGACTGTAGGCGTTTTCGAGGTATCGCAATGCAATGTTTTCATTTTTGTCGCTATGCATCAACCCAAGCTGAATAATGGCATCGCGGTAATCGGGTGCTACCTGCACTGCTGTCTGAAAGTTGGATATGGCTTTTGCAGTATCTTTTATGTCTTTGTATATCATGCCTTTCAGGAAGTAGGCTTCGGGGTCATATACATTTTTGCGAAGTACAATATTGATTTCTTCGAAGGCACGAGGGTAGTCTTGCAGGTAAAAAAACAATTTGGCTATTTTCAGGTGTGCTTTGCGGTCGTCAGGTTGCAGGTTCAGTGCTTTTTGTATCCACTCTATAGAGCCGGTGATGTCTTTGTTCTCAAATAGCAAATCGCCTACAGCACTATAATATGTCGCTTTGCCAGAATCGAGTGTTACTGCCTTTTTGTAGTCTCTGAGTGCCAGTGAGTCCAGTTTCATTTTTCGTAGTATCTGTCCCCGCTCAAAGTACAGGGCAGCATTGCCGGGTGTTTTTTCGATATCGGCAGTAATAACCTTGAGTGCAGGGTCTTCCTGAAATACAGGGTCTTGACCGCCTCTGTCAGCCGGGGGGGTCTTATTGCTGTCGCAGCTTATAAAAAGCGCAATTACAAACAGTAGCGGGAAAAACTTCATCCATGCGCACTTCATGCCGCAAAAATATCAAAAAGAACATTGACATGAGGGGATAAATTGTAAAAGGTGACTTTTTTACTTCATTATCAACTTTTGTAAAGTCTAACAGCGTAATAATCGAAAATAGTGAAAATATATACTGTACATTACTGCCTTATATGAGAAAAAGCATTCCTTATTTTGTCTACTGTCTTAGCTGTGTTGCTGGTAGCACACTCGAAAATAAACCCGAACTGCATCAATATGATTGAGAGCAAACTATATGATAATGAATTATTTAAAAATGCAAGCAATAAATATGCAACCGCTGACAAACGTAATCTTTGGCAAAAAAGCAAGGGCTATATATTCGCTTGTATTCCTGGAGTAGCGACACCTGAAAATGACCATGCATACCTGACTTTACGGACCTGCGACAGTCAAAGGATGTACCCACCAATGTGGTCATCAGGCATTCATTACTCAACCATTACGAAATGATAAGAACTATTATTGTCTGTTTACTGCTTATCCCAACGCTCCTGCATGCACAAATAGGAAGCAAAGCCTGGATCGATTCTATGCAGCTAGAGTTGGTAAGAGCAAAAGGTGATACCAACAAAGCGAATATATTGAATTCCCTTTCTTTTCGAATCCGAGAAACAGACCCTGTATTGGGACTGAAATACGGCTCACAGTCATTGTCATTGTCAGAAAAGTTAGGGTGGACTAGGGGAATAGCAAATGCAAAAAGTAGCTTAAGTTCGAATTACGCGTATACTGCCGAATACGCTAAAGCCATTACTTATGCCTTAGCCGCCATTGAGCTGTTTGAAGAATTGGACGATAAAAGAAGTATTTCAATAAATCTAGAAAAAGTAGGAAATATCTACACCGCGCAGTCTAATAATGTAGAAGGGCTGAACTATCTGCTAAAATCACTTAGCGTTGCAGAATCGATAAACGATAGACAAAGGATTGCATTAACTAACATGAATATCGGATCGGTGTACCTATCCCTGGAAAATTACCCAAAGGCACTTGAATTCTATGAAGGTTCCCTTAAGAAATTTGAAGAAATAAACACTACGGATCATATTGCTGAATGCCTGTCCAATATGGGAGTCGCTTATCTTGAGATGCATAACTATAATAAGGCGCTGACTTACTTCACTAGAGCATTGAAAACAAATCAGTCGGCCAACAGTAAAATGGTTGAATCGGCAAACCTGGCGAATATTGGCCAAGCATACATGGGAATGCACAATTTTGCCAAGGCGGTAGAATTTGAAAACAGGGCACTGTCAATAAGCGAAGAACTTGGAGACAAAGAAGGAATTGCAATCATCTTTTTGACGCTGGGAGATGCTTATCTTCAAATGGCGCAGGATACTGCTGCAAGGGGACCGGAAAACTATGTCCAGATTATAGACAAAAAACACGCAGTAAACAGAGCAGTAGCATACCTTGAAAGAGGACTGCAGGTTGCCAACGAGGCCGGCATCCTGACTTTGTTAAGTTTAATAAACGAAAAATTGACTGAAGGATATAGACTATCAGGAAAGCCCGAAGCCGCTTTAGAAAGCTATATGGCCCACATCAAATTCAGGGATTCCATATTCTCTACTGACAATACAGTAAAAATTGCGAGTCTTGAAACCCAACGTGAAACTGAGTTGAAAGAAAAGCAAATAGAGATAAACGCAATTCTGACAAAGCAGAAACGTCAGGAGCAACTGCTGCTGCTGGCTATAATGACGCTGCTGATTGGTGTAATTATTGCGGTCTTCAGAAGTGATTTCTTACAAAGAAAAGCGAACAGGGTGAAAGGAAAATTGCTCGATGAGAAGGACATACTGCTGAAGGAGGTACACCATAGGGTGAAAAACAATCTGCAGGTAATCTGCGCATTACTTGATATTCAGGTGAATAGTATATCGGATATACATGCCAGAGAAGCAATAATTGATAGCATAACAAGAGTCAGGTCAATATCACTTATCCACCAGCAATTGTACCAGAATGAGAATATTTCTACAATAAATATTACAACGTTTACTGAAAATTTATTGCACCGGGTAACGTCTGTGCATAAAACGAATGATAAGCACATTAATCTTTCCAGCGACTTTGGTGAAATAGAAATTGATATTGACACGGCTGTTCCTTTAGGCTTAATACTAAACGAACTCATGACAAACTCTTATAAACATGCGTTTGCAAATGTGACAAATGGTGTGATAGATGTGTCAATAAAAAACGCAGAAGGCTACCTCACCTTGACTTATAAAGACAGTGGTCCGGGCTTGCCCACAGACATGGACTTCAGCACGTTAAAGAGCCTGGGTATAAAACTGATAGGCCGATTGAGCAAGCAAATAGGTGGAACACTAAATTACATAAGAGCGGATAATGCTTTTGTAGTTACTTTCAAAGATGCTGCAACAAGAAAGCTGTATGACTAGGCGGCGAAAGGTACTTCTACGGGAATTTAGAAATAATCGAGTGCAACAAACTATGGCAAATGTTAAAGTAGGGATAGTAGAAGATGAAATGATAATAGCTCAGGGAATAGCCGATGCCCTGGAACAACTAGGATATGCCGTCACAGAGCCGGCTGTGAGCTATACTGAGGCACTTGAAATGACAATGCGGGAGACGCCCGACATCCTGCTTATTGATATACAACTCAGTGGCAAAAAGGATGGAATTGATCTGGCCTGGAAAATTAAGGAAGACTACAATATTCCCTTCATCTTCCTTACCGCTAATTCAGATTCGGAAACTGTTAATCGGGCTAAGAAGGTATCCCCGCATGCCTATCTTTTGAAACCTTTTGATAAAGAAGACTTATATACTTCTATAGAGATATGCCTGCATAATTTCTCTCAATCACAAAAAGAAAAGGCAACGGTTGAAAAGGACAATTACCTGATAAAAGACCACCTATTCATAAAACAGGGAGTGTCGCTGCGCAAAATAGCAGTTGCAGATATACTTTACCTGGAAAGCGACAACGTGTATATATACATATATGCCAATGAAGCAAAACTTGTGGTACGAAGTACCATACAGAATTATCTGGACCTTATCGGGTCCGATAAGTTTTTCAGAGTACATAGAAGTTTTGCAGTAAACATCAGCCGTATAGACGTCATCAATACGGATACTTTATTGATCAATGAAAAGGAAATACCCATTGGTAAGGTATACAGGAGCGAGTTATTGACCATGCTTAGATTAGGCTGATTGCTCTGCACAGGTGTAATGCAGCTGCATTGATTCTCAACAGGAAACAACCATCTGACAACAAGGTTCGCAATACACCACAACATTGTTGAGTCTGAACTATTCCGGACCGTCAGTGCAGCAAAAAAATACCAGAATATGGTCAGTTCGTAGTGCACAATTCGGCTATATTAACAAATAAACAGTATAGATTAAATCCGATAATGTAGGTTGTCAACAAAATAGTAGCATTTCACAACATATCAAAAGCGAGATCACAACATTTACGGAAAACAGCAGTACAGGCAGATTAGCTTTGAGACATTGAGGAGTGATATACCTTTTAATATCTTAAACTTCCAATCGTCATTGTATGAAGAAAATTTTCTTTCTGCCCGCGGCAGATTACAGCGCGCTGTCGACAGCGGCTATGAAACAGCTATGCCAAATGGTGAACGGCAAGGGTCGGTTAAGTTTGGTCGGCAACACAATTGTAAAGGCAGCATATCTCTTATTGCTGACCTGCTGTTTTGCAGTCCGTTCTTACGCACAAGCGCCTCAAGGCATTCCGTACCAGGCATCAGCGCGGAATAGCGGTGGGGCAGTACTCGCCAGCACAAGCATTTCTGTTCGGTTTACGATCAGAGAAAGCATATCGACCGGTACTATAACATACCGGGAGACACATACTGCAACCACATCTACAGATGGTATATTTTCGTTGACTGTCGGTCAGGGCACAGCTGTGACAGGCACGTTTTCTAACATAGACTGGGGTACGAATGCCAAGTTTATGCAGGTAGAGCTAGACCCGGCAGGTGGTAGCAGCTACATAGACATGGGCACCCAGCAAATGTGGAGTGTACCCTATGCATTAAGCGCAGCTTGCGTAAAACTAAGAGTAAGTCCGGTAGGAGATACTCTTTATAGCGGCAACTGCTCTTCTGTTATCATACCGGGTATCAGCGCAGCTAACTGTATGGTGACGGCTGGTACTATTACCGGAACTGCTACTGCATGTACCGGTAGCACTACCACACTGGCAAGCAGTGCCACAGGTGGTGTATGGAG